>CAIWTA010000200.1 GCA_903915465.1 uncultured Bacteroidales bacterium
GATTTAAAAAGACCCGCCTTTTGAAATTCAGGTAAAGAAAATCGAGGAATGAGCGTTAAAAACTGCGGACTGTTTGAGGAGCGCAGCGACGAGTTTCCGCAGTTTAGCGAATGACGAAGTTTTTTAGTGAATTTCAAACAGCGGTGACTTTTCTTTGGTACTTTCTTTTGGTGGAAGCAAAAGAAAGTACAGTAATGGAAGATAATTTTATTAAGAATTGAAGTTGTCGTAATGAAATATTTAAACAGTCTCTAAGATCCTTTAAAGGGAAAACCAATCGTAAATCTGGTAATCGCGCTTAATCAGAGACTTTTTCCTTCAGTGATTTGAACCCTTCTCCAAGTATTTCTGTGGCATCCAGAATGGTGAGAAAGGCTTTCGGATCAATTTTATGAATGTATTCTTCCAGGATGGCGAGTTCCCGCCGATTCACTACAGTAAAAATAATCTTCCGGTCGGCATTGTTGAACATTCCCTTGCCTTCAATGAAAGTGCCTCCTCGGTTTAGGTTATTGATGATTTTATCACGGATTTCATCATGTTTCTCTGAAATGATAAATATACTTTTGTCAGAACTGACGCCTTCTAATATGATATCAATGACTTTCCCTGTAATGAAAATCACGATCCATGAGTAAAGAGGAATTTTCCAGTCCCGGAAAACCAGCAGGCCGAAAAGAACAATAACCGAATCGACATAAATCATCAGCCTGCCCAATGGGATTCCAGTATATTTTGCAATGATCATAGCGATAATATCGGACCCCCCTGAAGTTGCTTTTGACCTGAAGATCAGGCCTAATCCAAGACCCATCATTACACCTCCGAAAATACACGAGAGTAAAGTATCCCCCGCAACCAGGGGTTTGAACCCCCAGAAATAAGTAAGGGTATCATTAAAGACAGCCGTTAATGAAAAGCCGAGAACAGTTTTGTACCCAAATCGTGGTCCCAGAACTTTAACCCCGATGATCGTCAAAGGAATATCGAATACCAGAGCCATTAACCCGACAGGCGTTCCAAACAGATAATGGAGGACAATGGAAATACCGTACACTCCGCCAGGAACAATTTTATAAGGCGTGATGAATAGAACCAACCCACTGGCTAATATAAAAGAGCCAAGGATGATAAGGGTGTGTGAGATAAACCACTTTTTTGAAAATGGCTTGTCGTTTAAAGTAAAAAATGACATACGGATATTTTTTATCTTATCAGGTGGTAAAGTTACAAATAGGCATGACATATCTTTCCCTGTACGAATCATGCTATCTTTCAAAGAATAAATCACATGAAATTCGATGTAACTTTTTCTTAAAAATCAACGTATAATCAATTGTTTGGTCAGTTTCCAGATTCGGTTTCCCTATTTTGAATGAGAATAAATGAACAGGGAGGTATTTTCATAAGGAAAAAATTCGTAATTTTAACCCCCTTTATTAACTCACAAATAGAAGAACGCATTGATTTTTCGACATAAAAAATATAGCAATTCAGAAGTTTATACTGCCAGTTTCAGATTTAACCTGGTAATCTGCTTTTTCTTGATTTTTTTTGCATGCTCTGCACAGCAGCCGACAAATATCACGCATTACATGTTTACAAACCTTGCAAATAACCCGGCCGTTGCTGGAAGCAATGAGGGTATTTGTGTTACTGCCCTTATTCGCCAGCAAACAATCGGGTTTAAAGACAATGATGGGAAAAGTCTTTCTCCTACAACAATGTACATTTCTATTGATGCTCCGATAAAATTTCTGCATGGTGGAATTGGTGGTTCTGTGATGACAGATAAAATTGCTCAATTCAGTACTACAGATGTGAGATTGGACTATGCTTACCGGTTTGAGCTTGGGCAAGGTGAGTTTTCTGCAGGTGCGCAACTTGATATCAATAATACCAAGGTTGATATTTCTTCATTCGATGCTATCAATAAAACGGATGATGCAATTTTGGGGAAATTAGGGAAAGATGACCTGGTGCTGGATTTAGGATTAGGCCTTTTTTACAAAGTACCAGACAAGTATTATATAGGGTTTTCGACCACCGATCTTCTTCAAACTAAGGAAACAAAAATTTATTATCGTTTAAAACGAACGTTTTTTTTGACAGGGGGTTACAATTGGCCCATTCCCAATCATCCCTTATTTGAACTTCAGCCATCAATACTTGTCAGAACTGATTTTGGATCCTTTCAGGTGGATATTACCGGACTTGTTTTGTACAACAAAAAGTTTTACGGGGGTTTGGCTTACCGATACCAGGATGCCATTTCAGTACTTGTGGGGTTCAATATAAAGAGCTTTCGAATTGGAATTGCATATGATGCAAGTATGATCGGTGCGTTAAAACACAATAGTGGAGGGCTGGAAGTGATGGCAAATTATTGTTTCAAAATTTCAACTGATAAATTCAGGAAAAGTTACAAGAACACACGGTTCTTGTAAAAGAAAAAGCATAACTTTGCCACCTTCTGATGCATTTTTGAATGGATAACATAATAAAATTTATATAAGTAGCGTTATTTTTCATCACTTAATCGCCTGACTAATGAAAAAACTGCTCAATTATATTGTTCTGCTCATTTTCCTGGCAAGTTGCGGGAATTCAGGAAATGGTGAGTTGACCGGTGTAAAGGACCGGAAACGATATTATCAGCCTGATCCATTTGGGATGGTGTACATTTCTATGGGAAGCTTTACAATGGGCTTAGGTGATGAAGACCTGCCTTATGCGCAGTTGAACAATCCCAAGACTGTGACGATCCAATCCTTTTATATGGATCAGACGGAAATCACCAATAATAAATACAGACAATTTGTTTATTGGGTAAGGGATTCCATTGCCCGCCGTTTGTTAGGTGAGATAAAACCGGAAGAATTCCTTATCTCTGAGAATAAAAAAACCGGAGAAACTTTTGAGCCTCCCTATCTTAACTGGTCTGCAAAGCTTAATTGGGGCTCTGACCAACAAGACGTGCGCGATGCATTAGCTCAGATGTACCTTCCTGAGAGTGAACGTTTCTTCCGAAGAAAAGAAATTGATACCCGCAAGCTGTATTTTGAATATTATTTTGTTGACCTCAAAGCAGCCGCCCGAAAAGATTATTCCCAAAGCGGTGATGTGAAAGAAGCTGGTCTTGTCAACCGCCCGCAGGGTTTGAAAGACCGTTCAGTTTACGTTCGTAAGGAAGTCGTTAACGTTTATCCGGATACGCTTTGCTGGATCCATGATTATGTCTATTCATTCAATGATCCGATGACTGAAAAATATTTTTGGCATCCGGCCTACGACAATTATCCTGTAGTTGGTGTAAACTGGAAACAAGCCAATGCCTTTTGTATCTGGCGGACTCAGCTAAAAAACAGCTTCCTTTATGGAAAGAAAGGGGAATCATCAGTCAGTGAATTCCGCCTTCCTACGGAAGCCGAATGGGAATGGGCTGCACGCGGAGGTTTTGATGGAAACCCCTACCCTTGGGGCGGTCCATATACGCGTAACGATAAAGGCTGCTTTCTTGCAAACTTTAAACCTTTACGCGGTGATTATATCGCCGATGGTGGGGCCACTACTGTGATCTGCGCACATTATCCGGCAAATGACTTCAACCTTTACGACATGGCAGGGAATGTTGCTGAATGGACCCGATCCGCGTTCTATCCTTCTTCATACAATTTTACCTGGGATCTTAACCCTGATTATACCTACAATGCTAAAGATGCCGATCCTCCTGCAATGAAACGGAAAGTTATCCGCGGAGGTTCATGGAAGGATGTGGCATATTTTCTAAGGGCTTCATCAAGAGCATGGGAATATCAGGATACCACAAAATGCTATATCGGGTTCCGTTGTGTTCAACCGTATCTCGGTCGCCAGAAAGATGATAACCCTGCTCGTGCATCACACGTTTATAATTAATTCCTTTAACAATCTATCAGCTTAACTTAGTATTCTATCAATTTACTTAACAATTTTAATCATTTATCACTATGGGCTTATATGCTTTAGTAAGAACAAGACAGTACCGGAATTTCATGGCCAAACTCTACGGAATAGGCGCTGCAGTTGTTATCATTGGTGCACTTTTCAAAATTAATCATTACTGGGGTGCTGATCAAATGCTTATCGTTGGTCTTGGTACTGAGTCCCTGATCTTTTTCTTTTCTGCTTTCGAACCACCACACGTTGAACCAGACTGGAGCCTGGTGTATCCTCAATTAGCGGGGATAGGGGAAAAACCAGCATTTCAGCATGGAGACGGAGCAACCAAGGAATTGGATAAAATGATGGAAAAAGCTAAGATTGGTCCGGAATTGATTGAAAGTCTGGGGCAAGGGCTAAGGAAACTCTCCGAGACAACATCAAAGTTGAACAATGTCAGCGATGCTTCTGTTGCTAACGACCGTTTCGTTTCAACAATGAAAACAGCAACCGATTCCGCTACTGTTTTATCGGAAAGCTATCGGAAAACCTCCATAGCCCTTGATCAAAATATCACCGTCTCCCACGAAAGTCTCCAAAGTATGCAGGCAGTTTCCAAAAATGCTTCTGGTCTTTCTCTTGCCTATGCACAGGTTTCCGAATCCATGAAAGACGAAATATCATTGAACAAAGATTTTTCCAATAGCTTGAGCAATGCTGCGGTAACAGTAAAAAAGTTTGTTGAAAAATATACTGAGTCTTCTGAGATGCTTGCAAAGACTGCTGATTCTCTGAATGCTTCTGCTGCTGAAGGACAAAATTACAATAAACAATTACAGAAAATTTCCAACAACCTTTCTGCCCTGAATGCATTGTATGAACTTCACATGCAGAGCTCAAATGAGCATATACAATCAACCGGCAAAGTTAACGAGACGCTTCATAAACTGTCTGGAAAGTTGAACGAGTCTTTAGAGAAGACATCAACTTTTAAAGACGAAGTTGAAGCTTTGTCAAAAAGCATCGCAGCATTGAACAAAGTTTATGGCAACATGCTTTCGGCCATGAATGTCAATACCAAATAATCCGGCAATCGAACGTTTTAATACATTCATTAACTCTCAATAAATTTTTATAATAAATGGCTGGATATAAGGAGACACCGAGGCAGAAGATGATCGCAATGATGTATCTTGTCCTTACTGCATTACTTGCGCTGAATGTCTCGAAGCAAATCCTTGATGCTTTTGTTCTGGTGAACGAAAGTATGGAAACAACCAACGCTAATTTTTCCAA
>CAIWTA010000201.1 GCA_903915465.1 uncultured Bacteroidales bacterium
GAAGCGCTATGTGTTAGGGGCGCTCACTGCATTGGTTTACGTGTAGCAGGGGTTGACCTCATTAAAGACAAAAAGACCGGCACAAGCTACATAATTGAGATAAACGCCAACCCTGGAATAAAGATAATAGACCTGACAGGGGAAAATGTTTTTACTCATGTTATTGAGTATTGCGAAAACAATTATAAAAAAGGAAATTCAGACGGGATTTCTGCAAATATGATTGATTCTCTAATTATGCAAGACGGAAATTTTCTTAAAACCGTTTCCGCTGCCTTAAATGAAAGTGCACAATTAAAGGAAAAAGTTAACCGCTTAGAACTTGAAAAACAAAGTCAGAAAATGAATTTTAAATTTCCTTTTAAATGATTGATTTTCTTTTAATTATATCATATATCCCCCCACCGGCGTGCATGGCACGTGCCACTAACCTGCAGGGCGGGTCGTCTGGAATTGACAGATGTTTTTTAAAAAAAATATTCAAAATAGGTTAGTTTATTGATATTCAGTTACTAATGTTTTTTAGGCTGTAAAATTATATATCAAACATGGCTTTTTTTTGTATAAACACCGCTTTAAATGAAATCAAACATTCAGAATGACCAGGATAAAAAGGATTGGCTTTTTGTACTGCAACAGGCAAATGATGGAGACAAAAAAGCAAAGGAAATATATCAAACATTCGATTTTATAACAGATCAATTAGAAGAGTGCTTCAGGGAAATAAAGGATTGTTTACCCGCTTACCGCTTTGTTTACTGGGATAAAATAAAGACTCTTCAGGATGAAAAAAGCTACCTCTTAATCAAATATAAAATCAGGGCAAAAAGAGCAAAATTATACTTAGATAGCTTGAGAAAAGAAAAGGAATGAATATGTTATCAGTGTATATATTATTTAATATCAATTATTTACCTGTGTCAGTCTTGGCTATTGTTAATATGATTTTTGAGAAGCAAAACAATAATGATGTACGTTTGCTTAGTAACAATAAAAAAGGCTATCACTTTTGCCGGTAAATAGCCTTTTTTAAAACTTAATAAGGGAATGACAAAATTAATACAAAGTTCCAACCTCCCGACAATTTGGCCGAAAAAAATTTTTTCCGGTCACCTGGACACCGGATCAGCTCCAACCGGATCAGCAAAAAAGAATAATAAAACCTTTGATCTTGATAGTAACGTAAACTTTGCGGCCAAGCCCGTTAATTCTGGTATTTCCAAAGGTAGTTTTGATTTGTATAAGTTGCGTGATGAAGCTGCAAAGGTTCTCCCATATTTGGGAGTATGTAAATGCGGAAAGGTTCCATATAAAAAGTATGTAACCATTGATAAAAACGAAAAGAACGTAAAAAGATACGGGAATATTAATCATTGCGGTTCAGTTTGGATTTGTCCTACCTGTGCATACAAAAAAATGAAAGTCCGACAGGAACAAATAAAGGAAATAATAAAGCTTCACAATAATTCAGGATGTTCATTTTACTTTATAACGCTTACAATTAGGCATCAGGATAATCAACCGTTAACCGTATTACTAAAAAATGTAACATCAGCATGGAGAAAGATAACAGAGGAAAGATCAATAAAACCACTATTCAAAACTGCTAATTATATTCAATCTCTTGAATGTAGGTTTTCATTTAAAACGGGATGGTCACCCCATTTTCATGCTGTTTTTATGTCCACTGAAAAAGAGAAAGTAAAACCGTTATTTGATTTACTTATTGATTCATGGATAAAGAAAACAGGTTCAGAAAAGAAAGGGCAAAAGATAATAGAGGCAACCGACGAAGAAAGCCTATCTGAATATATTGCAAAAATATCACTGGCAAATGAATTGACAGAAGGGCAAACAAAAACAAGTAAAAAGGGCAATTCATTTTCTTACTTCGATATGCTAAAGGACACAGTAAAATTTAGAAAGCAAATTGAAGAGTATGGATATGCAACAAAAGGGGTGCAAACATTGCGAAAATCGAGAGGGTTAAATATCACAAACGATAAAGACAATGATAAAGATACTGTAAAGGAAAACCTTTTAAATATACATGAAATTGCCTATAAACAAACTATTGTAAAAAAATGCGATTATAAAAAAGTCCTTGAAATTTCAGATAAATGGCCTGAAATAGTTGAATATTTCAAAGGTTACAATATAAACCAAAGTGAAAAAATGATAAGCCCAAAGGGCGAAATAAATAAAACAAGTCCAAAGATTAGAACAGGAAAAAAACCGCAGTTTTACCGGAAATTATTTGATAAAATGACCGGTAAAATATTCATTGGCAGACCGGCCAAAAGAAAAAAACCTGTAAACTTTTGATCAGGCTCCCGGTGATCCAGTACCAAAGTTTCATTTTAGAGATAATATATTTTGCTTTTATGCTTACTGTATTTTCATTGGCTCCCGGTGATCCAGTGATCAGGCTCCCGGTGATCCAGTCAACAAAGAGCGTGAACATTTTAAACTGACTGCCTTAAAAAACTCAAAAAAATAAGTGACCGCAGGGAACACCAATTCCATTTATTTGAACTATATTTGTAATGTCGAAGCGGACGCGGGCAATGCTGGAGAGCAACCCGCCAGGAAGTAGACACAGTTTAAAATGCCCCCGGTAAAATGGGGGTTTTTTTTTGCTATATTTGTAATTCAAATTTTCCCCGTTTTCAAACCTGTTCATCAGGTATAAAATTTCTTTTCTTTTTTTGCTTACCGGGTCACCCGGTCAAAGTAAACACCCCCTAAATTTATTAAATAATTCATTTACCGACACTTACATAATTATCTGAATATCAGTATGTTATAATATTCTGATATTCAGATAATTATATTAAATAAAGTTTGTCCTTTAAATTTTCTCTCTCCTGCAGTATGTTTATGCAAAAAAAACAATATGGAATTTAAGATTTTGATTTTCAAAAACAGGTTTTCAGCTTTACATTATTCGATTTCTCAATTAAGCCTTAACATAAAAATTGTAAACAAAATCGAATTACCCGGACCGCTTCCATGTGATGAACCGGATTTAGAAATTACTTTAAAATTACTTTCCGGGGATCTTGCTGAAATTTTTTACCTGGGACAAAGAACCGCAAAAGAACCGCAGGAATATCGAACCTTTTAAAAATCCAAAAATGAAAATTGCAATTTTAACCAGTAGCCCCGTAGGAAACAAATTGTTATTTGATACGGCAATTGAAAGAGGCCACGAATGTAGATTCATTGACCCACGAAAAACATACCAGTTTGTTTCAGAACATGAAGCAGGATTCGACAGGCTATATTATGGCAATGAAGGTGATGCGCCGGAACGAATAACCGCTAAAAGTCTGGATTGCGTTATTAATCGGATTGGTTCAAACGTTGAATATGCTGCAGCTGTACTTAGATTTTTGACTGAAAACCTTGGAATATATTGTCCTAATAATCCCTGGGGACTAATTTACGCTGCAAATAAATCCTGGACACTGCAAAGGTTATCCCATGCAGGCATCAAAGTACCACGTACCATAATTGCTGAAAGTCCTGCCCATGTAAAATGGATCGTTGATAAAATTGGATCGCTGCCATTAATTATTAAAGCAAATGGAGGATCAAAAGGAAAACGGGTTGCCATTGTTGACACAAAAAAATCAGCTAATTCAATGTTTGAGTTTTGCGTCAATTCAGGCTTACGGGTTTTGATTGAAGAATTTATTGAAAGTGATTCATCTGATATTAGAGCCTGGGTTATTGGTGACCGTGTAGCCGTTGCCATGAAGCGAACCGCCGTAGATAAAGACGATTTTAGAGCAAACATTTCGAGGGGCGCCAAAGGTGAAAAGGTAGAGCTTTCAATAGAGGACGAAGCGCTATGTGTTAGGGGCGCTCACTGCATTGGTTTACGTGTAGCAGGGGTTGACCTCATTAAAGACAAAAAGACCGGCACAAGCTA
>CAIWTA010000202.1 GCA_903915465.1 uncultured Bacteroidales bacterium
GGTCTGACTAATTGGATTTAAATTACCAGGCGAAGCACCTGTAATTCCACCGGTGATAGTTCCAATTGTCCAGATAAAATTACTCGGTGTTGTTGATGTTAATGGTATCGTAAAAGCAACACCGCTGCAAACAGAATAGGTTGTCGGATTTGTTACAACTGGTGTCGGATTTACCGTGATTGTGAAGGTCTGTGATATTCCCGAACAGCTTACTCCTCCATTAGTGAAAGTTGGTATAACTGTGATGGTTGCAACCACTGGAGTTTGACCAGTGTTGATTGCCGTAAAAGCTGCTATGTCATCGTTTCCACTGGCTAACAGGCCTATTGAGGTCTGATCATTGGTCCAGTTGTACGTCATGGTCCCAAGGGTATTATTTGTTCCAAAAATAATAGCAGTTGTAAGATAACCATTGCATACCGTAAGATCAGCGGGATCATTCACCTGACCGGTTGGATTTACCGTGATAGTAAAAGACTGAGTAGGGCCATTACATGTTTTTCCGCTGTTAGTAAAGTGCGGTGTAACGGTAATAGTAGCTATCACCGGAGAAAATCCGGGATTGATAGCAACAAATGTTCCGATATTACCGTTTCCTGCACCAACAAGTCCAATTGATGGAGTATCATTGATCCAGGTATAAGTAGTCCCTGCTACGGAACTTGCAAAAAGGACAGGCGATGTTAAAGATGCGTTGCATATTGTTTGGTCTATAGGATCTGTCATTATAGGTATAGGATTAATAATAATGACCATCTCATCGAAAATATCCGGACAAGGGCTGGCATTGGTAGACGTAAGAGTCAGCGTAACAGTTGTTCCTGTTTCACTGGGTGCCGGGTGATAAACCGCATTTAAGGTTGTTGTATTCGGGGTGAAGAATCCTGAACCTCCAGACCATATACCCGTGGTTGTTCCCCCGGTAATCGTTCCATTAAGTTGTATAGTCTCATTCTCACATATCGTCTGGTTTGGCCCAGCTTCAACAGCCGGTGCAAGTATATGCACGATGATATTGTCGGTTACATTTGTACCTAAGCATCCGCCAGTTCCAAAAGCCTTCAAAGTCAATATTACCTGCTTGTTAATAATATCAATAGGCATAAAAATATAGGTGGTTTCTAAGCTATTCTTATTGCCGAAATTGCTGCCGCTTGGATTCGTTGGACTTGTCCACTCTACAGAGCCATAACGAGTTGCTGTTCCATGGAGGTCAACTTTATAAGGCGGAACATTGCAAATTGTGGTCTCAGGATCGCCGGCATCCACTGTTGGACCGGAATCAATTATTATCGTTCCGTTCATAATAGTATCGCAGCCGAAAGGATGATTTGTTGCCACTACAGTATAACTGCCGGCAGGTTGAGGAGTAAGAAAACAGATACCTGTTCCAGTACCTGTAACCGTTTGTTCTGTTGAAGCACCATAGGAAAATAATTCATAGGTTGTGCCCGCTTGTGAACCAGTCAAACATATCTGAGTAGGGGCGCAACCTCCCCCGGTGCCCA
>CAIWTA010000203.1 GCA_903915465.1 uncultured Bacteroidales bacterium
CAAGAGACACTAAGAGCAGCGAATAAAACCCAGGCATTGATTTTTCATGGACTTTCTCCTCTCCCGTCTTCCGAATGATCCTGTAAAGCAAGGTAGGAACTACAATAACCTTAAATACCAAGGTTTCCGTTGCTACAAAAAGAAGTGTGGCAAGTGTAATTCTTTCAAGTTCCAGGAAGGATAAAGCGAACAATAAAACACCCTGGGTTGCAATCAGGTTTACATAAATGCGGAATCGTTCAGTTACGCTGAAGTATATAAGGGTGATGGCAAAAACGATAATCACTAATACAGTCATATTAAAAAATCATTCGGTTCATGAGCAACAGGGCAAGAATGAACGCTAACAGGGCAATGGAACTCAAAGTAACAATGAACTGTGAATTTTTCATCAATTTCTTTCGCGCTCTGAACGATTCCAACAGTCCAATCACACCGGCAAATAAAATTTGTATGGCCATGTAAAACCCTATTCTGTAAACAAAGGATCCTCCGGATGGAAGGATAATATTTGCGATAAGTAACCCATACATGGCAAATTTCAAGTTTGTCCCGATATGGATTAATGCAAGATCAAACCCGCTGTGATCCAGGATCATCACTTCGTGGATCATTGTCAGCTCAAGATGAGTTTTCGGATCATCAACCGGCATCCGGCTGTTTTCGATCATGGCTATCTGGATCAGAAGATAAATGGCTATGATCCCAATGATAAATTCATTGTGACCAGTAAAATGGAACAGGGTAAATATATCCTGCATCGAACTGTGTCCGGTAATCATCCCGAGCGTTCCGAAAAGAATAAAAAAGGCAGGTTCTACAAGCATGGAATAAAGTGCCTCACGATTGGCTCCCATACCTTCAAAACTGCTTCCGGTATCCATGGCACCAATGATAAAAAAGAATTTTCCCAACCCCAATAAATAGGCAAAAAGAATGAAATCACCCTGAAATCCAAAGAAAGAAGGCATGGTGGAAAAAGGGATCAGAATAGTTGCACAAAGAATGGTCGACAAGTAGACTAATGGAGCGAACCGGAAAATATAGCTGGTAGTATTGCTGATTATGCTGCCTTTTTGCAGAAGAACCCGGATATTTTTCCATGGCTGGAAAATTCCCGGACCTTTACGGCCAGCCATAAGGCTTTTGACCCGGAGAATAATTCCGGGGAAAAACAGCGCTGTCAATATTGCCAGAACTAATCCTGTCATAGGATTTTCAGGTATAATAAGAAAAAGATGATCAGCATAAAAATGAAGGCATAAAGGATGTAGTGCTGGATGTTTCCGGTTTGTAACCTTGCAAGTTTCTTTAGTACCAACATCGAAAAGTCAAGCACTTTGTTTAACCCCGAATGAAAAACATCGAATGGATGTGTCCGGAAAGAGCGTTTTGATGGAAAGAGTTCTTCCGGATGAATTTCCCGGTATTCTTTTCGTGTGTGCAGGATGGGAGCTGCCAGCACAGCAAAATTATCTGCATAAGAGGTTCCGGTATATTGCTGTTTACAGGTTCCGGCCGTATAACCACATCCCCAGGTTGGTCCGGTCTTCACAATTCTTTTTTTTGTCAGAAGATTTCGCAACAAAAAAATGGCAGATATTACAATGACAAGCAATCCTCCCATAAGGCTGATTTTTGTGAGGATTTGGGTGATTGAAACCATTGCCGGAGCTTGGTTAATGTGAAATTGCTGAGAAATGATTCCCATGACGGGCTGAATGAAAAGAAGTGGGAAAAAGCCGATAAGAAGGATCATTATGGAAATCAGGTATTGAGGGAAAAGCATACTGAGATCTGTTTCGCTAATGTTTTTACTTTTTTCGGTTCTTGGTTCCCCAAGAAAAACCACACTGAAAGCTTTGGTAAAACAGAATATAGCAAGGCCACCAATCAGGACAAGGGATATCAGGGCAAGCAACAATGCAATAGATTGGTATATGCTGCCATCCATCAATCCCCTGAAAAACCCCAAATAAATCAGCACTTCAGAAATGAATCCATTCAGTGGAGGAAGCCCGCAGATTGCAATAGACCCGATAAGAAACAAGGCCGCTGTTCGGGGCATTTTGTGAATTACCCCGCCAAGTTCTTCGATATTTCTGGTATGACACGCCTTGTAGACAGAACCGGCACTGAAAAAAAGAAGAGATTTAAACAGGGAATGATTGAGTATATGAAGGAGCCCTCCGCTAAAACCAAGAAAAGTCAGGAAAGGATTATTGCTCCCAAGTCCCATCATTCCCAGTCCGATTCCCAACCCAATAATTCCGATATTTTCAATGCTGTGATAAGCAAGGAGTTTCTTGAGGTCATGCTGGACAATGGCCATCATCACGCCGATTAATCCAGAGATAGCAGAGATGACCAGGATAATTAATCCTATGACATACATGTCGGATTGAACATGCGTTAGAACCCGCACAATTCCGTAAATTCCCGTTTTTATCATTACACCGGACATCACGCCGGATATATGGGAAGGAGCAGCCGGATGTGCGTCTGGGAGCCACGTATGAAAAGGAATGAACCCTGCTTTGATGGCGAACCCCGCGAAAAATAAAAGGAACAAGCCAATATTGGCATGGTTTTTAAAATAGAATTGAAGGGCGTCAAAGCTCATACTCCCGGTCTTTGCTTCGCAAAGTAAAAACGCAATCACAAGCAACACCAGCCCAACATGCATCTGAACCAAATAATTAACAGCCGTTTTGAGGGTGGTTCTCTTTTCCGCTTCAAAAAGGATGAGCAAAAAAGAAGAAACGGCCATCAATTCCCAGGAAATCAGGAACGGGATGCCATCACGAAGCATCAGAACTGCAAGCATGGAAAGATGAAGCCAGTTGTAATTGAAATAATGTAAAGAAAATTGAACCGGGCTTTTCGTGTCTCTATAGGACTTCAAGTATCCATTGGAATAAAGCAGCCCTGTAAGAAAGGTAAAATTTGTAACCAGCAGGAAAAAAGCGCTGAGATTGTCAATTGTAAAGGTAAGTGTGAAGGATTTGAATCCTGTGACAAGAATATATGCAGGATCATCGGGATGAAGCAATACCTGAAAAGCCGGGATTGAAGTGATAGCAACCGTAAATAATGTCAGGGATAAGACATAAAAATACCTGATCCGCGAAGGAATAAGGAAAATAACAAAAGTGAGAAGAACCGGTGCAATGAAAAGATAAGCTTCCATCTGTTTGACAGATCATGAAAATTTGAAATCCGATGCAAAGTAACAAAAAAAACCAAGAAACCCCTTGCGGTGAGGCTGAGTGGGTGGGGCAATTTTACCGGGAACTATCCGGAATTCACCGATTTCTATTATGATCCCATCGATTCAAAAAACGTTATTTTCGCATTCATTATGTTAATAATCTGATAGTTAAGCCGAGCACTCGCAAACTTCCGGTTTGTAACTATTATTCTCCTGGTTCGTCTTATGACCAAAACCAATAAAATTGAAAACAATGAAAACGACAATTTTTTCTCTGACAATGATCTTCGTTCTTTATAACAACTGCCAGTTTGCTTCCAACACATCGTTCACGAAAGAAAAGAACACTATTACGAAAAGCGAAGTTTGTCTTATTCCTCCAAAAGTGATCATTACGCAATTGGTTCCTACCACACCTTCAGAGGCCACATTTGAAGATGTTGATAAAATCGGGGTTCCTGAAATCAGCAGTGATCAGGTAAAAAAACTGGCTCCGGTCACGCCTGATGAAGCCTCTTTTGAGGATGATTTTCCTGGTTATTCTTTGGCAGCCGATGTTCTTTCGCCATTGACCCCGAAAGAAGCCACTTTCGAAGATTAGTTACGACTATGCATCGAGGAATTCATCTGCATCATCATACGCTTCAAGTTTTCGACCCAAAATTGGAAGGATTTTCCCTGTAATCAAGCCGGTTAGGAAGGCCATGGCAATCGTAATGACAATCCCCAGCAATTGACTCTCCATGCGAAGTCCCTTTATGATTGGTAATGCTGCGAGGCCGCCCATCAGGCCGGGAAGACCATGAAGGTTGGTTACGCCGCAGGTATCAATAAGCTTCATCCATTTCTGCTGCCGTGATTGAATTACAGCAAAACCAAAAGTTGAGAGTCCGCCGGCCATGACACCGATGAAAACAGCCACCGTATGGCTGGCATCCGCGCAGGTTGCTCCGATGGCCACACCACCTGCAAGAGCTGCATTTGCAATATCCGCAATGCTGATTTTTTTCCTGATAGAAACCGAAACAAGATATGTAGTCAGGGTGGACCCACAGAGAGCCAGAATCACGTTAACAACGGTATGCGGCATTTTATCAGGAGGAACAAGCGCAGCACAGAAACTTGGCCAGAAGATCCACAACATCATGCTTCCAAGCATGGAGTAGCGATCACTGGTAGAATCGCTTTCGATAGTTTTTTCAAATTCCTGTTTGGTGGTCATTGTAAGGGCAACGCCAAGACCAAAGATTGCTCCGAATGCATGGATAACGATTGAACCGCCAGTATCCACTACAGAACCTGCTTTGATCAATCCTAATCCCCCTTGAAGGACAATCCATTCATTGATCATATAAAAAGGAACAAACAATAATCCAAGAAGGACATATTGCTGCATTTTTAATCTTCCCAACACGGCTCCAGCCGCAATCAACAAGCTGGCAGCAGCGAATTCGGCAAGTATCAGCCGTTCAATTTCGGGAGTCTCACCACCCAACCGGAGAACATTTCCCAACAAATAGACCGGAAGAGAAATGCTCACCAGCAGAAACGTAGCTGTAAGTGCAGACCGGCCGTACTTCCTGACAAAGACCATCAGGAAGCCAAAACCGATCAGTAACATTGCCATGATATGAATTGCACGATTGTACCTTTGATCGTCAGCAATTCCTGAAGGAAGAGCAGAAGTGAGAGATTCTCCGGCAATCGTTAACAACGGAAAACCCATAATGAGTAGAAGTATTGTCAATACTTTAATGCTGCGGCGAAATTCCATAGAGATAGAAAATTTAGTGATTTACGGATTGTATGAATACGGGATTTACTTTAGTAAAAGCCGCAAAAGTATCAGAATTTTTTATACAAATCAAGCAAACACAATTGGCTTGACTTTTTAAGTTTTTAAAAATAGGTTGAAAACTAGATTTTATTATATGAAATACCACTATGTAGATTCGAAATCTTTTGAAGTTTGGAGCTGTTAAAAATTTCAATATTTTTCTATCTATTATTGCCCTCAGGCCGGGCGGCCTCGTCGCCACAACGCAGCTGCGCCCTCATCTATCTCACTTCGTGAGATTTCCGGCTTCACCGGAACCGAAGACGTCGAAGGCTGCTTATCTGGCGACTGTTATTC
>CAIWTA010000204.1 GCA_903915465.1 uncultured Bacteroidales bacterium
CATTAAAATCAATTTTGTTACTTTGTGTTTGCATAAGTCTGGTTTTTAAAAGTTTGTAAATTCGATCTTTAAAACTAATAAATTCCAGGCTTATGTTTTACAAACATAGGGACTGCATTCCTACATTCTCAAAAAAAATTTAGCCTCTTTTTGTTTTATCAAAATCGTACAGTATTACACACATTTCAAAATTTTAGTTATCTGTTTAACTGTGATTTGGCAGAAATAATATGATATAAAATCAGGCATTTGTTAGGTGTCCGAAAACGGAATGCATGTCCGGTTTGAATACAATTCATTTGTTATTGATTTTCAGGCAATAGCATAGGTTATTCGTAATCATTATATATTGCATGTCCGGATTTGATATGGTTTTTCGCGCTATGTTTAATCCGAATTGTCTATATCGCTTGTTTTCAGCCGTCTATAATACTGGCCTGGTATTTGCATATCCCTCTTTTCTCCTTTCTCCTTTCATTACTACTCGTGTTTGCTGGTAGAAATCTTCGACTCTTCAACCTTCTAATACCAAACAGTTGATTTTGTTTTTTACGCTATCGGCAATTAAGGATTCAACTTCTGAGTCTGCTATTGTTTATCGACTTCAAGCGGAAAATGAAGTTTCCTGGTGCCGAGGAATAATCATTCTAAGAACTTAAAACCCATTAGTATGAAACCAAACTACTCTTTTTTTAAAATAACCTTGTTTATCGCAATGATGGTCCTGTCTGCAGCAGAACTTACGAACGCACAAGATTGGTATAACGGGAGCTGGCAATACCGCAGGTTAGTAACAGTTCCTGATCCTGGTTCAACAGCGCTAACAGCTTTTCAGGTTAAGATCAGCTTAACCAGCCTAACATTTACCTTTAGCCATGCAATGTCTGACGGAAGTGATATACGTTTGACAACAAATGATGGTGTGACTTTATTGCCCTACTGGATCGAAACCTGGGACGCAGTTGGGCAACAAGCAACAATTTGGGTGAGAATTACAAGTATTCCGACTTCAGGGACAACTGTCTTCTTGTATTATGGTAATTCTACAGCTACCAATGTGTCAAATGGAGATAATACATTTGATTTTTTTGACGGTTTTAGTGGAACCAGTATAGACGGTGCCAAATGGGCATTTGTTAGTGGCGCATCGAGCCAGGTTGCCGTTTCAGGTGGCATTGCGACAATAACAGCTTCTGGTACATATGTAAAGATCAAAGCAACAACAAGTTTTGGGATGGATTATATTGGGGAAACGCGGGCAAGCCATTCCGACCAGGGAACTTCAAACTTGATTGCAGAGATTGGTTTTGCAGATGACGGATGGAATACCATAAGGATTGTTGACGACTTTGCATTAGGAACAACCTATTGGCAAAGGCAAGCAAAAATATCCAGCAACACGGATGAATTTTTCAATATGGCACAGACTGCCGACAAGTACTGGCATGTCTTTCACGTTTACCGCCAGAGTCCAAATATAGCTGGTTTCCAAATTGATAACAATCCAATAGAAACTACAACAGGCACATCAAATACAAGTGTACCAACCATAATTTTACCACCTTTTCTAATGTCCTATGGAAACAACAATCGATTAGTGGTAGATTGGACAAGGGTTCGAAAATGGGCAGGAAGTGATCCTTTAACATCTATTGGTAGCGAACTGACCAACTGTCCCAGCACTCCGATCGTTTCAATAACATCACAACCAACCTGCACGGTAGCTACCGGAACGATAACAGTAACTTCCCCAACTGGAACAAGCATGACATTCAGCATTGGAGCGGATTACCAGTCAAGCCCGGTTTTTGCGGGTTTAGCTCCCGGCAGTTATACTGTTACAGCAAAGAATTCTGTCAATTGCATTTCATCTCCCTCATCCCCTGTTACAATCAATCCTCAGCCTTCAACACCGGATCAACCTACAGCCAACGTCACACAACCAACATGTACTGCTCCTACAGGAACGATCACGGCAACGGCTCCCACAGGAATGACATACAGCATTGGTGGAATTTATCAATCAAGCATGACCTTCCCGGGATTAATTCCAGGAACTTATTATTTAACTGCAAAGAACAGCAGTAACTGTATTTCGCCTGCCATCACTATTACAGTAAATCCCCTGACAGGCCTTCCGGATGCTCCAACAGCCACTGTGGTACAACCCAACTGTATTGTAACAACCGGTACGATTACGATTACAGCTCCCACCGGCAACGGTATGACTTATAGCAATAACGGTGTAACTTATACCAGTAATACAATATTCTCAGGATTAGCGCCAGGTTCATACAGCCTGACAGCAAAAGACAACCAGGGGTGTGTTTCTCCTGCTACCCTTGTAACATTAAATCCGCCTCCAAGCAATAACCTGTCCACGTGGTATAACGCCTACTGGCCTTACCGCAAGCAGGTGAGTGTTGCAAATCCAGGCGGAACAGCACTTACAGATTACCAGGTGATGATCACGCTCAACAGTTCATTCGATTTCTCAAAGGCCATGAGCGATGGAAGTGATATCCGTGTCACTTCAAGTGACGGAATTACCATCATCCCATTTTGGATTGAGACCTGGAATCCTTCCGGTCAGTCGGCAACCATCTGGGTAAAAGTCCCGTCAATTGCTGCTGCCGGCACATCAATCTACATTTATTACGGCAACCCGACACCCGGCATCGATCTTCCTGCACCCGTTGAGACA
>CAIWTA010000205.1 GCA_903915465.1 uncultured Bacteroidales bacterium
TTCCTTCTGTTCTGCTTGCTGTGGCTCTTCTCGGCTGTTCCGGTACACAGCCAGTCGGTTGATAATGGTCTTGCACACCAAAACTGGATCCCTCCACTTGGCAATAATTTTGAAAAGGCGCTTTTCAAGGGAAGTATGGACATTTCAAAACACCACCTTACCGGGCTTCTGTTCTTCAAACAAACTTACGACACATCATTACGGATCATCTTCATCAATGAAGTGGGGATGAAATTTTTCGATCTGGAGTTTACTCATGAACAATTTATCATTCATTATTGCTTTCCTTCATTGTCGCGGAAAGGATTGTTAAAAATTCTTGAATCCGATTTCAGGCTTCTTTTGCCTGAAAAACTATCTGGACAAAGAAAGATCATACTCAAAACTAAAAATACAGAAACCAGCGAATACAAAGTGAAATCAAAGTCAGGAAAATATTTTTTCACCATAGAAAATGGAACCCGAAGAATTCTGAAAATTGTTTCGTCAGGTAAATTCCTTAGAAAGACAAGGATCTTCTTTGACCAAAGCGCAAACAACATTCCTCCCAAAATTAAGATTCTGAATCCCACGATTAAGCTAACATTGAAGCTGACGTTGCTGGATAAATAGCCATTCGGTTCCATTCTTAAATTCCCTGAACAATTTTCCGTAATTTTGTACCTTAAATTTCTAAACTCAGTTTGATGTTACTCAAGGATTTTTATACTGTTGTTGATCATTCGGGGACTGAAACGGAAATCAATGCCAGCGGAGTAAGCAATACACATTACCATTTCATTCTTAAGTTAAATCCTGATCATCCGGTTTACCAGGGACATTTTCCCGGAAATCCGGTTGTTCCCGGAGTCTGCCAGATCATGATGATCCAGGAACTGGTCAACCAGATTCAAGATAAACCCATGAGGTTAGAACATGCCGATACAGTGAAATTCCTTTCCCTGATAGTTCCCGGGCAAAATCCTTTACTTAATTTCGACTTTTCCTGCAAGGAAAATGAAGTCAATAAAATTTCTACGAATGTCACGATTCATGCAGGAGATACTATCTTTCTGAAGTTTAGAGGAACATTTTCCCAGTCATGATGAAAAGCCCTCCTCATCGGATGTCTCTGACCGTCAGGGGCTATGAATTGGATTCGTATGGACACGTAAACAATGCCGTTTACCTTCAGTATTTTGAGCAGGCCCGCTGGGAATACATGAAACAACAAGGTCTGCTCGATATGATCAACCGGCATGAACTGTTTCTGGTTGTGATCGACACACACATCCGGTACATGCGGGAATCCAATCTTTTTGATGAATTGGTGATTGAAACGGCTTGTATGATTGAAAAGCCCTACGTGGTTTTTCGGCAAAAGATCATCAACCAGACAAGTGGCTTACCGGCAACAAGAGCCACTGTCAAGACGATATTTGTTGATAGGCAAAGGATTCCACAGGATATTCCGGGGTTTATGACAGATACAACGTAATAGGCTCATTTTTTCATGACGCAGGCAGGCAGGAATATCAAATGTCGGAACCCGAATATCGAATATCAAGAATAATAAATGAGTAAAGAGAAAAACGATAGTAGATTTGACTGGACGGTTCGTGAAGAGATCGGTATTCTAAGCATTAACAACCCACCCGAAAATTATCTCGAAAAGCCTGAATTCATCGCTTTAGATAAGTTAAAGTATCTTGTTGATAATAATAAACTTAAAGGACTTGTAATTTGTGGAGTTGGAAGGCATTTCTCAGCTGGTGCAAAGTTGGATAACCTTTATGACCTTGCAGGTGATGAAAATGTGATGAAAGCAAGTATAGATCAGGGGAAACAGCTTCTCTCGTATATTAACAACCTTGACATTCCAGTGATCGCTGCAATCAAAGGAATTTGCTTTGGAGGTGGGCTGGAGATCACCCTTGCTTCTCATATCAGGATCTGCAGCCAGAATGCGTTATTTGCCTTTCCTGAGACCAATCATGGACTGATTTCAGGCCTGGGAGGAACGGCAAGGAGTTTACAAATTTTAAGATTCCCTGCGGTTTTACAAATGATTCTGAGCGGAGATGTAGTAAACGCCGAAGAAGCATTGGAAATGCATCTCATTGACCATATCTCAACTGGTGATCCCATCGAGGAAGCTTTTCTACTATTGAAAAAACTGACTACTGACAAACCCCTGAAAGTTATTTATTTCGTCATGCAGGCTTTACGAAATGCAAGCACACTATCGCTTACCGAAGCGTTGAAAGAAGAAACGAAGTTGTTCTGTGAACTGGCTTCAGACGAAGCAAAACGCAGGAAGATATGAATATCACTTATACTACTTTGTCTTTTGAGTTGAATGAAGGAATTGGCCACTTGGAACTCAATCAGCCACCCTCCAATGAGATGACGCTTGTGTTCTTCTCGGAACTCAGTCGGATCTGCAGCCGGATGAGGTCGATGAGTGAATTGAAAGCATTGGTGATTAGTGGAAAAGGAAGGCATTTCTCTTCCGGTGCACGGTTGTCGGAATTATTAACATTAGCGAAAGATGGAAGTTCGGCAACGCCTGGTTCACCAGGCACACAAATGCAACAATTTCTCAATAAGAATAATCGCTCTTTTCAATTCCTCGATCAATTGAAAATTCCTGTGATTTCTGCAATCCGGGGAGCCTGTTTAGGATCAGCCCTGGAAATCACTTTGTTTACACATTTTCGTTTTTGTGGAGAAGATGCGGTTTTTGGACTTCCTGAAACAACTTTTAACATGATTCCCGGGATTGGAGGCATATCCAGAATTTATTCATTGGCAGGAACAGCTACAGCACTGGAACTGGTGTTAAGGGGAAATACATTTTCTGCTGAGGAAGCACTGAAACTGAACCTTGTAGATCTTATTCTCCCTAAAAAAGAGGTCGTACAAACAGCAAAAGAATTTGTCGGGAGTTTACCTTCAGACTACAGGAAAGAAAAATCAAAACTTTACCTCAAAAGATTTTCAAATAGTCAGCTTTTAAAAATAACGGATTAGTGAGTGTGACAAATTCCATTCGATCTGAACGCGAAATCTTTGTTCAACTGGCAGGAACCGGTTCCTATTTGCCTGGAAATGCCGTTCCAGCCTCTGAAATCAATCGCTATCTTGGAGAGCTAACTGAAGCACCGGAAAAAATCCGCAAATGGCTGAGTCGTATCCAGCCCCTGATGAAAGAGATGCTGGATGTGGAATTTTACCATTTTGCGATCGATCCGGAAAAGAGGACATTTACTGAAGATAATATCACGATGTCGGTGAAAGCGGCAAAAAAAGCCATCTCTGATGCCGGCTTACAAGCAAGCGATATCAATTTGATCGTTTATGGCAGCGCGCACCAGGATCAGATGCCAACAGCCTCGGTAAGAATCCAGGAACAACTGGGGATTGGACAATGCGGCGAAATTTCCATTCATGCCAATTGCACCTCTGCTTACAAAGCTTTGTTGGTTGCATTCGACATGATCAGGAATGGAAGATACACGACGGCTCTTGTTTTATCTTCCAGTATGTCCTCTTCTGAACTTATTGCTGAATACTACAACCAGCCATTGGTAACCAGAGAAGAACTTTTTTTGCGTTATTTTCTCAGTGATGGAGCTGCTGCGTTAGTTCTGCAATCAAAAGAAAAAAAAGAAAACGGGCTCTTTGTTGAGCAGGTTTACATGGAATCAATCGGGGGAAATAAGCCATCGGCAATGGGAAACAAGAGACCTGCCTATTGGATGAATCCGAAAACCGAGTTTGAAAAAGGGTACCACCATCTTGCACAGATGTTCCAGGAAGAACTCCGGGCCAATTTCCATGAGCAGGATGGATCAGTCTTTCTTAAAGGTTTGAAGAGAATGATTGATAAATACACGATAGATCTTTCTCATCTTCGTTTTTTTCAGGTCAACTTTCCATCCAAACACATCACTGAACTGGTGATGGATGAATGCGAATCCCTGGGAATTAACAGAAACACGTTATACACCAGAATGTCGACAATGGGCTACATTGGTCCGCCGATGGCATTATTGTGCTTAGATAAAATCAAAAAAGAAGAAGAACTTCGCAACGGAGATCAGATTCTTAGTTTTGTGACTGAAGTGAGCAAGTTTATGCAAGCCGGGTATCTCATTCAAAACTTCAGTAAAATCTAATTATTTAGAAATTTCCCCTTGAAAAAAAACAAGAAATACTCTCTTTTCTTAATAAGTCCGCGACAAAAGTATATCAATTATCCTGCGCATTCAGAATTGGCAAAAATCATGGGAAAAAAACGCTTTATGATCCCCTTGGCGCTTCCCACGCTGGCTGCACTTACACCAGATCATTACAAAATCCGGATACTGGATGAAGAAATAGAACCGCTGCCTCTGGATACCATTCCCGATATCGTTGGTATCACAACGTTAGCAGCAACTATAAAGAGAGCTTATGAACTGGGCGATTGGTATCGCTCCCATGGAGCGAAAGTCGTTTTTGGAGGAGCTTATGCTTCATTTATGACAGAGGAAGCCATTTTGCACGCAGATGCAGTTGTAGTAGGCGAAGCAGAAGGGTTATGGGAGGAATGTCTGGAAGATTTTGAGAAAGGGTCGTTGAAGCAGGTTTACAGATCAGACGATGCTCCTCTTTACAAAAAGCAGAAGCCACCCAGGTGGGATCTTGTGGATATGAATAAAATCTTCCAGGTTGCCGTGCAGGTCTCACGCGGATGTCCATTCAATTGCGAGTTCTGCCTTGTTTCTAAAATTTTTGGCCGGAAAATGCGGTACAGGGAGATCGAAGATGTAGTAGCTGAAATCAAGGCAGCCCCCATTAAATACATTTTTTTTGTTGATGATAACCTGACCATTAATAAAAAGTACGCCAAAGAGTTGATGAAAGCCATTAAACCGCTTGGAATTTCCTGGGGTTGTATGTGCAGCATCGATGTGGCCAGCGACGAAGAACTGCTTCGCTTGATGGCAGAAGCCGGGTGTTTCAATATCCTTATAGGTTTTGAATCGCTGAACCCGGCCAGCCTGGACGAGACAAACAAACTTCATAACAAGGCTGCAACAATATACGAACCGGCGATACGAAAAATCCATGCAAAAGGAATCCATATCAATGCTTCATTCGTTGTAGGGTTTGATAATGATACAGTAAATGAATTCGACAATATCTTTGATTTCACGCTGCAAATGGGGTTACCCAACGTGAATCTGCATATTCTTGCCGCACCTCCCGGAAGTGAGATCTACCAGAAATATGCGAAAGAAGGACGGTTGTTGTACTGTAATTCCGAGCTTGGCGTCGGCCACTTTCCTACCCTCCATTATATGAACATGTCGCAGATTGAGCTTTTTGATGCATATATGAAAACCATTGAGCGACTCTATTCTTTCGATACGATTTATCAGAAAGCTGTAACACTCTTCAACGATGGATCTTTTATCCGCCCTGGTGGTGATATTTCTAATTTTCTGAAAATGCGCCTTACCTGGATCACTGTTAAAGAATTTATCCTGACACCGGACAAAGACAAGAGAAAACTGTTTTACTTTATCTTCAACCTCATTCGTGCAAAAAAGATCGCCATCGACAAGGGACTTGGTTTCCTTCTTTCGATGCTTGGATATCACCGGCATATTGAGACACATAAAAAGAATATGGCTGAATACAGGAATATCGTCATTGAACAGGATAAGGGCCCATGGCGCTTAATGAGGCAGACTCATGAATAATTTTCCACCTTCTATAGGAATCATAGGAGAAGGGAAAATGGGAACAAATATTTTCCATTATCTTCTTGATTTTGGATTTCCAATGATATGGGTATCTAATCCGAAAATCGATCTGGAAAAAATTCAGAAGAGTTTTCAGAAAAAACTGAAACGTTCCCTGGATGCAGGAATCCTGGATGAAACAGGATTTTTCTTCAGGACGAAAAACATCAGGATCACAAACCAGTTGACTGATCTTTCCAACTGCGACCTCATCATCGAGGCTGTAACCGAAGATCTGCAACTAAAACAGGAGATTTTCATAGAAATAGATGCTATTGCGCATCCGGATTGCATTTTTGCAACGAATTCTTCTTCTATCAAACCTTCCGGGTTGTATCCTTCCATCGCACGAAGTGATAAGTTTATCGGACTTCATTTTTTTTACCCGGTCTCACTGAAGAACATAGTGGAACTCATAATCACATCACAAACATCACTGGAAACAGTAGATTACGCTAAACGATTCCTCAGTACAATTCAGCGTGATCACCTTCAACTTGATGAAAAAAACAGTTTTGCCCTGAATAAGATCTTCCTTTCTTTTCAAAATGAGGCCTTTCTGATTGTCAGTGAGGGGAAAGCCACGATCCGCCAGATGGATGACCTCATTAAAGAGAATTTCTTTCCTTTTGGTGCCTTTGATTTTATGGATAGTGTGGGAATACCGACGATGCTGGCTTCCATCGTTAACTACAGCAAAGATTACCCGGATAGAGCAGCTTACAAGCCATTAATTTTAAGGCTTCAGGCAATGTCAGACAAAGGAACTATTTTCTCACATTCTGATGTTGAAGATCAGGTGAATATGGAACAGTTACTATTGAAAGAAATCCTCACCAGATTACAAATCGCATTGAAGGAAGCCATTGCGGCATTCACAGAAAGAGCCGGTCTCGCATCAGAAAAGATGGTTTCCGCATTGAATGAGTATTTTGGAGTGGATATAACCAAGATTATTGGGATGAATCCGGAATAAACCAGGCATGAGGGTTTCCATTATTTTCCTCCTGATATTACCAAACACCGTTTTTTCTTGTAAATTTGTTCAATAAGATATTCAAACAATCATCAAATCCTAAATCCACGTGTCATGAAAAAATTTCAATCATTGCTGCTTGCGACTTTTGTGATTGCTTTAGTTGCATCGATAACTTTTATGCCTTCAAAAGCCAATAGTTCAGGTCCTTTGAAAAAAGCTTTACCATCTGCTTCTATGCCTGATTCTGTTCATAAAATTTTTGAAAAATCCTGTATGGATTGTCATGCCACTGGTGGAAATGGAATGGCCGAAGGGCGTGTGAATTTCTCAAAGTGGGATACTTACAAACCGGAAAAACAGGCAGATAAAGCAAAAGCCATTTGCAAAGTCATGACTAAGGGCTCCATGCCTCCAAAAGGATTTTGCAAGTCCCATCCTGATGCAGTTCCAACGCAGGCTGGTATAAACGTGATTTGTAAATGGGCTGAATCATTAAATAAATAACTTGTCTTATTTTCGAAACGCTAATTTCTAAACGTCAGGTGCCTGAAAAAGTAGTAGTAACCGGGATGAATATTATTTCATCCCTCGGTCTTGATTTAAAAACAAATTGGGATAACCTTATCGCAGGTAAAAGCGGTGTCAGACATATTTCTCTGTTTGATGCATCCAATAATTTTACAAAAATTGCCGCTGAGGTTTCATCTTCTTTTGAAGAATATGCAAAGAAATTCATAAAAAAACGCGCAGGAAGCCAGATGACAAGGGTCACAAAAATGGCTTTTGTGTGTGCCCGGGAGACAATTAATGCAAGCAAAATTGATTTCGAGGTTCAGGATAAATCACGTTGTGCTGTGATACTTGGTGTTGTGAATGCAGGCAACTCCAGCACTGAAAAAGACACTACCGTACAGAATACGATCTTCAAAAGCATGACCAATTCCATGTCCGCCTGGATATCTCTTGAATTTCAGCTGATGGGCCCCAATTTTGTTGTAAATACTGCATGTGCATCATCCGCTTATGCCATAGGGCTTGGTTACGATATGATTCGCAACGGCCAGGCAGATATTGTAATTGTTGGTGGCGCCGACTCTATTGTAAACCGGGAAGAGATTGAGGGATTTAATTCTCTGTATGCTCTTTCGGTTGAGAATGATCCTCCGGAAAAAGCAAGTAAACCATTTTCTTTAAACCGTGATGGTTTTGTTATTGGTGAAGGTGCAGGAATGCTGATCCTTGAATCGGAAACTTCTGCAAAAGCAAGAAGGGCAGAAATCCATGCAGAAATAGCCGGCTATGCGATTACAAGTGAAGGTTACAACATCATGGCACCGATGAAAGACGGGGAAGGCATGGCAGCCACTATGGAGAAAGCTTTGAATAATGCCTGCGTGAGTAAAGCCGAAGTTGATTACATCAACGCCCACGGGACTTCCACAGAACTTAACGACAGGTATGAAACCCTTGCAATCAAAAAAGTCTTTGGCGACCGTGCTTACCAAATACCTGTTTCTTCTTCCAAGTCTATGATCGGCCATACAATTGGCGCTGCCGGAGCAATTGAGGCCATCATCACGATCCTTAGCCTGGAAAATGGGATCCTGCCTCCTACCATCAACCTGGATCAACCTGATCCTGACCTGGATCTTGATTTTGTTCCCAATCATTCGCGGAAACAGGATATACGGGTTGCACTCTCGAATTCTTTCGGATTCGGCGGCCATAACGCAACACTTGTTTTTCGGAAATATCAGCCATAGTAGGATTTTCGCCTTGAAGGAATCCATCTTTATGTTAACAAATATTAGCGTCGTGCCGGTGAAGGTCTTTGTTGAAAAATATCCTGCTGAAATTATTTGGAATTCACTGCAGTACTCCGGAAACTGATTATGCCGGTATTATTTTTCTTGTTGGTCAGGGATAGATGACAAAGATCTGTTCGCAACCGACCTGACAGGTTTCGAAGTTCCTGAAAACAACCTTCAGTTTGGGACTTGGCGCTAAACATTAACTACCTTCCAGCATTTTATAAAAGATACAGTCTGTAAATTAGAGGCTGTTTAAAAATTTCAATATTTTTCTATCTATCATCGCCCTCATGCCGGGCGGCCTCGTCGCCACAACGCAGCTGCGACTTCATCTATCTCACTTCGTGAGATTTCCGGCTTCGCCGGAACCTAAGACGTCGAAGGCTGCTTATCTGGCGACTGTTATTCATTTTGATTATTGTCTTTCCCATAGCTTATCGATTGAATTATCAAGGATTATAAAAGACCCGCCTTTTGAAATTCATGTAAAGAAAATCGAGGAATGAGCGTCAAAAACTGCGGACTGTTTGAGGAGCGAAGCGACGAGTTTCCGCAGTTTAGCGAATGACGAAGATTTTTAGTGAATTTCAAACAGCGGTGACTTTTCTTTGGTACTTTCTTTTGGTGGAAGCAAAAGAAAGTACAGTAAAGGAAAATAATTTTATTAACAATTGAATTTGTCGTAATGAAATTTTTAAACAGTCTCTACGAATCACAGAAAATGCTCTTTTCCCATGAACAGGATTTATTATCTTTGGATCCTTGAATCAGGATTATTAATTTCAAAGAATAAGCTATGACAAATTTTATCAATGTAACCCTCGCCAAAGGAAGTGAAGAAGGACTGGAAGTTGATACTCCCTTAACCTTGAATACACATTATATCATTAAAATAATGAGAACCACTGAAGATGAAATAGGCAGTACTTCATTGGCACTTGGTACGGGAGAATTTCTTTTCGTAACCGAAACTTTGGAGGACATTCTCCGTCAACTCCAATAGATTAAATTTTTTCTTTACTTTTGCGACCGTTTCCGGGATGTTAGCTCAGTTGGTTTAGAGCATCGCCTTGACAGGGCGGGGGTCGTGGGTTCGAATCCCTCACATCCCACAGAAAATTCCAGAAAAATTAAGGAACGCAAAGAAGCCACTGGTAACGGTGGCTTTTCGTTTCTACTGGCCTGGGTTTAAATTATAACAACCAGCTGTTCATACGTAATACGGTGGTTCGTTTTATCGAAAGTCGAATGTCGAAAGTCTCAAGTCCGAACTGTGAAGTGCGAAGTAATTCGCAATTTACACTTCGCACTTTGCAATTCACACTTCAGACATCGCACATGAAAGTGGTTGCTTTTCCTGTAGAAATTGATTCAATCGCTAATAATCTCTGATGCATCGCAGGGAGAAGCCCCACTCCTTAGGGGTGCCAACCATGCTGCTGCTGAAACTGTAGGAAAAAAGGTTCCAGCTAGAAGTGGCATTGTACGACTGCGTACTGCTCCAGTAGTCGCAGTATGTGCCGCGACCGCTCAATATACCACCGCTGGAGTCCAGGTTCCCGGCAGCATGGAGTTTCAAACCGGAGCCCCACGGGCCATTCCAATTAGTCCAACCGCCGGTATTGTCAACATTGTACCACTCGGTATAGGTTGGAATACGCCAGATAGCGCCTAACTCGATGTTGCAGGGGTCGTTGGCTGCTATCCAGTCTGAAGTTTCACTGATACTGGTTATCCAGGTCGTATTGGGTGTGCGGGTTGTACCGTCATGTTTATAACCCTGTTTGCGGTTAAACTGCCAGTACCAACCGGCAGAAGCCTCTGTGGCATCACTCACGGCAGTTGCCTGGTGGTCAGCACCAAGGTTACTCGTAATCCAGCATTTTGCAGGTTCTCCGGGGATTCCGTTCACCGTGCCATATGCAACTGTTTTATTAACAGGAGCAACACCGCCGGATATCACGTGGTTTATGCTGATTGTTAAACCACAGCCAAAAGGTTGGGGGGGTATCATTGACTTCCAGGCTATTCCATTGTAAACATTCAATGCTTTTTCATCGGTATTGTAAATAACCAATCCTTCAGCCGGTGATGAAATCGTGTTTCGCTGGGCTGTGGTAATCCGGGGTGGTAAAAATCCTTTATTGGTAGAATTCAAATCAAGAACTGCCGAAGCATCGGGCATAGTGGTGTTGATACCAACATTAGCATTCAGCGTCAGTTTCTGGTTTGCAGGATCGGCATCAAAAACGCCGTAGATCAATGATTTTTCGCGGCTGTCCTGCAAATCAGAACGAAATCTGTTATCAATGTAAAGACGGTCATTACCTGTTTCATACTGCCCTGCTCCATAACCCAAGGCAACATTCCGTGCTCCATTTGTGTTATGATAAAGTGCATAGTTCCCAATAGCAGTATTTTGCCACCCCATTGAATTTGAATAGAGCGAATAGGCTCCATTAGAAACATTATCGGTTCCCTCCTGGTTGGCATAAAGTGAGAACGATCCCGTTGCAGTGTTACTATTACCAATGGTATTTGCCTTCATAGACTGATATCCTGTTGAAGTGTTCTGATATCCGCTGGTATTTGAAAATAGTGTTTTGTGACCTATAGCAGTATTCCTGTATATCCCGTTATAAGTGCCAACCGACTGATTGTATAATGCCGAATCGCCAACTGCTACCATTCCGCTGCCTGTAGTGTTTGTGTATAGTGCAGAATGTCCTATAGCGACATTGCCATTACCTGTTGTATTGTTCATAAGGGAATAACGTCCAAACGCACTGTTATTTTTTCCCGTGGTGTTATGATTTAGCGTTTGATATCCAAGAGAAGTATTTGACAATTCAGGATCAATTATGCCGGATTGGATATTATTTACCCTGAAATTTAAGGGAACATTATCGGTTGTCCCGATAAAATTTGTTGCCGGGTTTGTCGCGCTGTTACCTATCAGCTCCCAGCTTGAACCACCCGCACCGGTACGCTTTGAAACAACACCATTGTTATCCACAACCAGGTAATTTTCATTGGTCGAAGTTTGTAATCCTTCAAGCCGAAGCGGGTTAGCTGTTGAAACTATGTGGAGCCTGTTTGTTGGGCTTATGGTTCCAATGCCAACACTGGCATTGAAAGAAAGTTTTTGGTTAGCCGGGGTTTCAGCAAAAACACCATATATCAAAGCCTGGTCCCTTGAACTTTGAAGGTCATTGCGATACCGGTTATCAAAATACAATTTATCATTTCCATCCTCATTATACCCTGAAAACGGTCCAATATAAACGTTGGATGATCCCTGGTTCAGGTAACCTGCAAGTAACCCGATAGCAGTATTATTACCCCCATTTGAATTACCTGCGAGCGCAGAGTTTCCGACAGCCACATTTCTTATGCCTCCCTGGTTATTTGCCAGTGCATAAGTACCAATTGCCGTATTTTCGGAGCCCGATATATTCATCATCAATGCTGTACTTCCGACAGCCGTATTTTCCTGTCCCGTGGTATTCGACGTGAGAGAACCATTTCCGATGGCAGTATTCGAAAACCCGGTTGTGTTCTGATCAAGACTATTATGGCCAAAAGCAGCATTACTGCCCCCTGTTGTTCGGGTAAGTGTATGGTATCCCCAGGATGAATTCCATTTATTTATATCAAGTATTCCGGATTTTATGTTATTAACCTTAAAAACCAGTGCAGCAGTATCTGTTGTACCTATAAAACTCGTTGATGAGTTTATTCCGCTGTTTCCGGATAGCGACCAACTGGCAATATCTCCTAAATTGACCCAAACTGTGTTTTTATAGTACCAGAAGGTCTGGGTGCTTAGGTCATAAACCAATAACCCATCTGCCGGGTTAGCAATTCCGGTTCTCTGTGTGGTGGTCATACGGGGGATCAGGAGACCTTTATCAGTACTTTTTACTTCCAGCATTGCGCTGGCGTTGGGGGAGGAGCCATCCGTGTTGATGCTTACCTGTCCAAACAGTACGTCGCTATTAAACAGTACTACAACGAAAAAAAATAATATTTTTTTCATACTTCAAGGTTTTTGGTTGGGTTATAAAAGGGAAGTTCTTGATTATTTCATATAAGGTACAAATTTTCAAAGATCATAACATATACAAGTACCTTACAACAAATGTAAGGGAAAAAAAGTAACTTACCTTTACAGAAAAAAACAATTAAATATCGAGAACTATATTGATTTTACAAAGGATATTTTGAGGTTTAAATACCTGGCTAAGAAATTGCCTTAATAACAATAATATTATTTTGAAACATCAGTAAAATCAATAGTTTTAGAAGTGGGTTTGATTCCCTCACTCTTCATAGAAAATTCAAGAAAAATTAAGGAAAATCAATGAGACTGTTTCAGACTTTTGAGACAGCCTCCTCATTACATCACAATGGAGATATTGAGATGGTTTTATCTCTAAAAACCAGTTTTCTGAATTATAAAAGTTATTGGACCAAAATAAATGTAATTTTGTTTCGTTATTCTACGAAATGCAAAATGGAATGATCACAGAAAAGAAATATTATACCGAAAACCAGGAAAAAATGTCCCGGTATGCTAAAGCAATAGCTCATCCGGTAAGGATTTTCATCCTTGACTTTCTCGCTGACAACATTGATAAGTGCTGCTACAGTGGCGACATGGCTGAAGAACTGCCAATTGCCCGGTCTACACTCTCCGAACATCTGAAAGAGTTGAAAAAGGCCGGTCTTATCCAGGGAGAGATCAATCCTCCCTACATAAAATATTGTATAAACAAAGAAAACTGGGAAGAGGCCAGCGGATTATTCGGGCGCTTCTTCAAAAAATGAAATTGATATGATGATTTGAAGATTATTAATGAATTGAGAAGGAAGAATATTTAAAAATCTGAAAAATGGAAATTAAAATTTTAGGTACGGGTTGTGCCAAATGCAAGTCACTTGATAAACTCACCCGTGAGGTGGTTGAGAAGAATGGGATCAATGCCACCATTACCAAAGTGGAAGACATTATGGAGATTATGAAATATGGGATAATGTCAACTCCTGCCTTAGTTTTGGACGAGAAAGTTGTTGTTAAAGGCCGTGTTCCATCTTCCGATGAACTCAAGCAATTATTAACGAAATAAATTCTTGAAAATGAAAAAGAGTATCTTGTTTTTCCTGACTATGATTATGATTTCTGGGATTTTTGCCGGAAACCCTGCTCCTTCAACTAAAATTGAAGTCTATTATTTCCATTTTACCCGCCGGTGTACGACATGCCAGAATGTGGAGAATGTATCTAAAAAGGCCGTTGAAACATTGTATCCCGATAAAGTAAAAAGCGGCGATATCTCATTCCAAAGTGTCAACCTTGATGAGAAAGCCGGAGAAGCAGTTGGTGCAAAATATAAAATTGAAGGGCAAACCCTGATAGTGATTTGCAAAGACAAACATGTGGATCTGACAGAAAAGGGATTTATGTACGCCAACGATAAACCGGAAAAGTTGAAAGCAGAGATTAAGAAAGCTGTTGACGGGATGATGAAATGATGAGTTGATGAGTTGACGAGCTGATGAGCTGATGAGTTAATATGCTAATGTGGTGATATGGTGATAATTTAAATGATGGGAATGGGAAATGCTGTTTTGAATATCTCTTTTGAATTTGCGCTGGAAATAATTACGTATTGTGAACTGCTGGAAAATAAGAAACGGTTTGTCATTGCACGACAACTCCCAAAATCAGGAACCTCTATTGGTGCAAATATCCGTGAAGCCCAGAGTGCAGAGAGTAAAACAGATTTTATTCATAAACTCAAAATCACAGCAAAAGAAGCAGACGAAACAGAATATTGGCTTCTGCTTAGCAAACAATCAAAATCCTATCAAGATCCGGATATATTACTCGAGAAAATTATTTCAAGAAAAAAGTTGCTTTCAAAAATAATCTCAACTTCAAAAAATTCATTAAAATAAATTAATTACCCCGCGGCAAGCTCCGCGGAATACCCCAATAGATAAGAGAATCTCATCAACTCATCAACTCATCAACTCATTATCATGCAATACCTCCAAACGATTCTTGAAAATTCCCAGTATGCAGCCCTGACGGCATTTATTCTGGGCTTAATGACTGCTATCAGTCCATGCCCGCTGGCAACCAATATTTCGGCTATCGGGTTTATCAGCCGTGACATTGAAAACCGCAGACGGGTTTTTATGAAAGGATTGATTTATACCTTGGGTCGGGCAATCACGTATACCGGATTGGGTCTGATTCTCTATTTCGGGGCCAGCAAAATGCATGTTAGCTTGCTCTTCCAGGGATGGGGAGAGAAATTGCTGGGGCCGTTCCTTATTCTGATTGGGCTTTTTATGCTCGATTTTATCAAAGTAAAGCTTCCTGGTTTTTCGGGGTTAACAGAAAAGATAGGCGAACACAGTAAACGCAGTTATTGGGGAACACTGTTCTTAGGAATGGTCTTTGCCATGGCATTTTGTCCTTACAGTGGTGTGCTCTATTTTGCCATGCTGATTCCCATAACCATTTCCAGTGTCAGGGGCTTGTACCTGCCCGTCATTTTCGCTGTAGCTACAGGTTTACCTGTGATCATCTTTGCATGGCTGCTTGCTTATGCCGTGGGGAATGTAGGGAAGCTGTATGACCGGATAAAATTGTTTGAATTGTGGTTCCGCAGGGTAGTTGCAATTTTATTTATTTTAGTGGGAATTTATTATCTGGTGATCTTTTTTGTTTGAAATTTGAAGATGTCCAGATAAACGGAACGGGATAAAATACCTTTGATCATGAACAAGAATGAAATTTTATCTGATTCCTGCATTTGCCAGATAAGGCCAAGGAGTGATAACGAACATTTTTTAGCTTATCGTTTCGAATTTCTACGAAAAACTAACATTTAGAAAATTGACCTCATGTCGGAAAAGAAAAAACCTGGTTTTATTATGTGCGTTTGCACTGGAAAATGTCCCGGATTTTCACAAATGGATATATGGGACTTTATAAACAGGGTAAGAATCGAATTACCGGTTGAATATGGATTTATCCATCCTCAACTTTGTGAGGAAGACGGAGACCGGTTTTTAATGGATTTCCTGAAAGCGAGCAGAAAAGTAGTTATCGGGGGCTGTGCACCCAATATGCAAAACAAGCTTTTCAGAGATGCTTTCAGAGACTCTGGACTTGATATAAGCAAAGATCTATTCCCTGTTGATGTGCGCGACATGACGACCGATCAGGCCATTGAAAAAGTAAATGCAGCGCTTATTAAATTGGAGGAGCAGGAATGAGCGAAACTACCTTCATGGGAGTTGAGCGCGATAAAATCGATTGGAAACCTGCAATTGATTACACAAAATGCGATTATTGCATGGAGTGTGTAAAATTCTGTTCTCATAAAGTTTTTGAGGTCAGGGAAACCGAAGACATTAAATTGATCGTCAGGAATCCGAATAACTGCGTTGTTTTCTGCAGGGCATGCTCGAAGATCTGCGGCCCGGACGCATTATCGTTCCCCGATAAAAATGCAACGTCCCAGAGGATCAGGGAAATCAGGAAGGAGGAATCCAATGGTTGAAAATTATGCTATCCTCCCATGCAACGGATTGGATAAATGCGCCGGAGTAATTTCAAGGGAATTAGCGATAAGATTATGCGAGAATGCTAAAAATGAAATTATATGTCCGGTATATTACAGGGTTGCTGAAGCGAAATATAATAAAATCGCGGGAGGGCATTCTCTTTTGGTCATAGATGGTTGCCAGACCCGATGTGCGAGTAAGCTTGCAGCAGAAAAGAACTTAAAAATCTCCCAAAAATTAACAATAACCGAAGAAGCTAAAAACCACAACATCGAATTAAAGAGTAATCTCAGACTTCTTGAAAATGAAAATGCTCTGATTGAGATAATATTGAGCGATCTTAACAATGCCCAGGATCAGGGTAGGCGATCGTCTGTTGAAACAAGTTCCTTGATTAATTTCGAATATGAAACTTATCAAAATAGCAAATTCATTTTCAGGGTACCTAAAAATCCGGAAGTTTATTTTAACGAAAATGATTGCTGGGCGTGTGTTGTCGGAAACCGGGCAAGAATAGGCGTTACAGATTTCGTTCAACAGAACCTTTCCGATATTTTATATTTTACCCCTCCTGAAATTGATGCGGAAATTGACCAATTCGGCGAAGTTGGTGAGATCGAATCGTCAAAGTCGGTCTTTGAATTAATTTCACCTGTGAGCGGTAAGGTTATTTCCATCAATGAAACACTTGTACAAAAGCCGGAGCTTATCAACGAAAACCCTTATGAATTGGGTTGGTTTGCCGAAATTGGATTAACTGATTTTGAGAGCGATAAAGAACTCTTAATAGGTTTCGACAAATATTTTGAAATAATGAAAACAAAGGTGGAGGAAATAAATGGATAAAAAAGTGAAAGTTGTTCCGTGCAGTGGCATTGGTAAGGTATATGGACTAATGGCAAGAGAGGCAGTTTTGAAAACAGTTCTTGAATTATGTCCGGAAAAATCTGAAACAGTTTGCCTCGCTTATATTGTCACCGGCGATAAAGAAGTTAAAGAAAGAATCGAAGGCTTCGATTGCATCACTGTTGACGGGTGCCCAAAAATGTGTGCCGCAAAGAATGTCTCGATAGCTGGTGGGATAGTAATAGAAGAAATAAAAATCCTGGACACCGTGAAAGAACATCAAGGAAAAACCTTTGGTTCGCCAACACTGCTTAATGCTGACGGCGAAGCTGTTATAAGTGAAATCGCAACGAAGATTGCAAAAAAAATAAATGAAATAAATTAAGGAGGAATATTAATGTCTGTTTTTAAAGTAGGCGTATTATCTTGTAGTGGCGAGGAATGTCTTGGCGGGACTATTTCAAGGCTAGCAACCAGAAAAGTTCTGGAGGAACTCAAAGTGGTTGAAACTGTAACACTCTGTCTGCCGCTGTATCTTGCGGGCGGCAAAGAAGAAAGAAACTTTGCAAAAGTGTTCCCGACAATATCGGTTGATGGTTGCGATAAACTTTGCGCTAAAAGAAGCACTGAAAAGTATAGCGGTAAGATCAGCGGTTTTATTGATGTTTCGAAAATCATAGGAAGTGAAAACGCTCTTAACACGACAATCGTAAGGAATAAAGATCTTACGGATGAACATCTTCAAATGGTAGATAAAGTCGCTGGTGAGATAGTAAAAATGATTGGCAGTATAAGTTCGGATTCCTTTTCAGAAAAATCGTTCCGCGGTTGTAGCTGCGGCAACGAATGACAGATCAAGGGTGTTTTATAATGAACATGATCCTTGCTTAGTCTGTTTAATTCATAACTTGCCGGTTTAAACCTGTTCGCATGGTTATTAAACTAATAATTTGTCTCAGCCCGGTTTTCTTACTTCTCTTGCTTTTCCTTGTCCTTGACAGTCTGAGGTTGGTCAATAAACCAATTCTGCTGACCTGTCTGGTTTGGGGAATCCTTAGTTCAGCCCTGAGCTTTTATGCCAACACTTTTCTTATACGGGAATACCATATGAATTTTGAGTTATTTTCAGGATATATTGCCCCGGTAGTGGAGGAACTCCTGAAAATGCTGCTAATCCTCCTTCTGATCAAAGCCAATAAAATTGGTTTTATGATTGATGGCGCAATCTATGGATTCAGCATAGGAGCAGCATTTTCCCTGGCCGAAAATATCTTTTACCTCACTAATTACACTTCCGGCGACGCTAATTTCATGGTTTGGATCACCAGGGGCTTCGGCACAGCTGTAATGCATGGCGGAACCACTGCCATTTTCTCAATTCTTGTTGTAAGCAGCCTCAACCGCCAGACATTCTTCGGGCTCGCCGTCCTGGCCGGAGCTGTTACCGCAATCCTTATCCATGCCTTTTTTAATGCCATGACTGCCTGGCCGGTAGTAGCAACGGGTTTCATCCTGATGGTCATTCCTCTTGCCCTTCTGCTAAGCTTCCAGTTCAGCGAGAATGCCATCCGCAAATGGCTCGAAATGGAATTTGATACCGAAGTCTCAATGCTGACCATGATCAGGAAAGGTAAATTCTCAGAAACCAGAACCGGTCAGTATCTTTTATCGATCCGTAAGCATTTCCCGGCCGAAGTTGTATTCGACCTTTACTGTTTCATAAGCCTGTATACCGAACTGTCGGTCAAAGCTAAAAGCTTGATGATGCTAAAGGAAAATGATTTTACTGTTTCCTTAGATCCGGAAATCCCATTAAAACTTAAAGAGTTGAAAAACCTGAAAAAACAAATAGGCCGGGCAGGTTACCTGGCAATAGCGCCTGTATTGAGGATGAATCGCAAAGATTTGTGGAAACTATCAATGCTTGCTTCCGAAAGCTAATGGAAAATAATTTACAAAATATAAGCCTGACGGAATTTTTTCGTAAATTTTCCAACTTTTCCGCAACATCATTGTATTTATGATACAGATGGAGGATAATTTACTTGTTCACGAGGTGCTGCACGGCAACCGTTCATCTTTCGAAATACTGATTGAACCACATCGGAATCAAACCATAAGCTAAAAAAGAATACCTGAAACTCAGAACATATTCAAAATGATTGATAAACTTAAATATCCAAACCTATGAAAAAGCAAGTAAAATGGATCATCGGCATCATTATTGTCGTGGTCGTGGTCATCATCGCCATCTCTTTCCACTTCCCTCCGGTATTTAAAGGATTAACATCGGGATCATTCGGGAAAGCTGATAAATACCATCAGGAGCAAATGACGGAAGCCGACATCCAGCTTCGCAGCGAGTTTACTAAAGATACCGCCCAGTTGAGGCAGATGATTACCGGGCTCATTTATTTCGCCATGTTCACCGACAATCTTTCGATGACGATCGATACCTGCCTCGAAAGCTACAGATTACAGGGGTTTGAAAAGGATCCGGCCAACAGCCAGGCCATCGCCTTGCTCAAAGACTATAACACTTTCCTGAAAAACAACACCAAGACACTGGTCAACACCACGCGTATGCTTGCTGCAATCCTCCTCCGGGATACCTCCACGCAATCGACCGACATTGAAAAAAATCTCAGTGATTTCGCTAAGTACGTAAACGCGGTTAACCAGAAGGATTCAGTGCTGATGCTTGCCCTGACCAAAGTCGACAATTACCTTATCGGCAATAAAACCCTGCAGAAGAAAACCGATGAGATCAGGAACCTCAAAGCCATCCGCGACCAGCTTGTAATCAAATCTACGCAATTTATGGCGCTTACTGGAAATAAGCAAAGCCTTGGAGCCATACTTAACTATGCCATACAATCGCAGGCTTTGTTTACTGGTATCGGAGCACTCAAACTGTACGGCACCACCAGCAGGGTCGAACTGCAGGCTATCAAAGCCCAGACCGTTGGTTCTTCCCTTCTTACCGGCAATGCGAACCTGAATCTTGCCTTCAGCGCTTCAGCTTTAGGAATACTTTATGTAGCTTCCAAAGCGAACGCTGCTTCTGACATGAATTATATGGTTTATGATAAGGCAAATCTGCAGTTAATTCTTTGCAAAGCGCAAGAATTACAGTTGATGTGTGGTGCTGGCGAGCTGCAAGGTGTTTTGTCCGGAAGTAATCCAAATATTGGTATTGTCGAAATAGAATCCAGAGGTAAAATTGGAGTTGTTCTCAACGCCAACGTGCTGTGCTCTTCTATGAATTCGAAATCACTGCTCGGCTTATATACAGGCATGAACCTTAATGGATTCTTTCCGGCACGTGAGCTTGCTGCAATAAGCAGCAACATGCAGTCCACAGTTGGTTTATATGGAGCAATGCCTTTGGGGTTTGATGCCACGCTTCAGAAAGGCCTTGGTAACTCTAATGTCGGGATTAACAGTTTTCTCAAAAGCATGAATGGAATGTTCAACGGCTTCTTGGGATTACGGAACATAGCTTTGGGAATATCGGCGAGGTAATGAGATTCAAGCCTGATCCTGCTTCACATCTTTAATCAATCTTAGAATACTGCAATTCATGACATAAATCCGTCTAAATGAAACAATTCTACGGGTGGGCAACCACCCTTTTGCTGTTGATTCTGAACACAGTCTCGTTGGGTCAGCAAAAGTTCTCTTTAATCCAATTCCAAACAGACCGTCTGCGTCTTGTTTACCTTGACAAAACAACTTCATACTTAGTTCCACACACAGTGCGTTCCTTCGAGAACGCACTTTTATTTCATAAGCATTTCTGGGACTACCTGCCGTCGGGGAAAACAAATATTCTCTTTAATGATTTTACGGATGTCGGGAATGGCGGAACCAGCGTTATCCCGTTGAATTTCCTGAATATCGCCGTCTCACCGTTTGATTATACTTTCTCAGTCGTCCCTGCAAACGAGCGCATGCAGTGGCTCATGAGTCATGAACTGGCTCACCAGGTCATGTGCGACAAAGCATCGTTAAACGACAGGATACTCAGGGGAATTTTCGGGGGCAAAGTATACATCGATAACCGGGATCCGGAGTCCCTGCTTTACAGTTATTTTACGACTCCCCGCTGGTACTCTCCCCGCTGGTTTCATGAAGGTATTGCAGTGTTCATGGAAACCTGGCTGAGTGGAGGTATCGGCCGTGTGCTCGGAGGGTATGACGAGATGGTGTTCCGCACTATGGTTCGCGACTCCGCTTTTTTCTACAATGTCATAGGACTGGAATCTGAAGGTACAACAATCGATTTCCAGGTCGGGGTAAATTCCTACCTCTACGGAACTCGTTTTGACAGCTACCTGACCTATACCTATGGAGTTGATAAGCTGAAGGAATTCTATTCCCGCACCGATACCAGCCGGCGGTTCTATGCCAACCAATTCCACCATGTTTATGGACTGAAAATACAGGATGCCTGGAATCAATGGATTAGCTGGGAAAATGCATTTCAGAAAGCCAATATTGCTACAATTTCCAAATACCCTTTAAGCAAGTACAGGCCTATCGGAAAAAAACCACTGGGCTCCGTCTCAGCCCAGTTTGTGGATCATACTTCGGGTAAAATGTTTGTTGCAGTGAATTACCCCGGGAAATTGGCTCATATTTCAAGCTTCGATATCCGAACCGGGGAAGAAAAAAGAATTGCCCCTGTGCCAAGCCCGTCGTTGTATTATGTTACAGCTATGGCTTATGACGATTCTTCAAAAAACCTGTTTATCTCGACCCACAATAGTGACTGGCGGGGGCTTAGGTCCATCAACATCAATACAGGCCATACCACAGACCTGATAAAATATGACCGGACAGGGAACTTTGCCTTCAACCCTCATGACCATTCCCTTTATGGTGTTCAGACAATGAGCGGAAGGACTATGCTTGTGAGGTTTCTCCCACCCTATAAAAATTGGGAAGAACTTTTTTCTTTGCCTTTCGGGAAAGACCTCTGCGACCTGGATGTTTCCCCCGACGGTCTCACGATCTCCGGTACCATCTCGGATGTGCGCGGCAGGCAAAAGATCGTGCTGTTTTCAATCCCTGACCTACAGCAGGGGATCAAGGAGTATAAAGAGATTTATGAATTTGAAGACAACCCGGCCCTGAACTTTGTCTTTTCTCCCGATGGCAAATATCTCTACGGAACTTCATATTATACAGGGGTTTCAAATGTTTACAGGATCAGTCTCGAAACAAAAAAAGCACAGATCATGACCAATGCGAGCAGTGGATTTTTCCGCCCGCTGCCGGTTTCGACCGATTCGATGCTGGTATTTGAATATACGTATAAAGGAATGGTACCGGGGATGATGAAGCTCGACACCCTGGCCGATGTAAATCCCATCAATTACCTTGGGCAGATGGTATTTAAGAAAAACCCTGTAGTAAAATCCTGGATGTTGCCACCCCCCTCCAAAGTGAACCTCGATACAATAAAGGTTAGTGAGACCCGGTACAGCCCGATTAAGGAGTTGAAACTTGCCGGGGCTTACCCTATCCTCCAGGGCTATAAAAATTATATCGGCTACGGCTATCGCCTGAATTTCATGGACCCCATGATGCTGAACAGCATTGTGATCAAAGCCAGCTTCACTCCATACAGCAACATTCCGCTTAAAAAAACCGTTCATTTTGCAGTAGATTATACATACTGGAACTGGACTTTCCAGGCACAATACAATTATGCCGATTTCTACGACCTGTTCGGGCCTACCAAATTCAGCCGGGCCGGATATATGTTCTCGGGAAAGTTCAGCCACGTGTTCATGCGGATGAACCCGGCCAAAACCGAAATGTACGTCAAACTGGCCGCCTACGGGGATCTGGAGACACTCCCAGGTTATCAGAATATTGAGTCATCATATAAAGACCTTTATATCGGCACACTTAATTTTCACCGTGCATACCTTCGGAAATCACTCGGTGCTATAGAACCCGAACAGGGCTATGACTGGATGGTATACGCCTTCACAAGCTTTGCAAAGCAGACCTTCTATCCTCAGCTGATCAATAATTTTGATTTCGGATTTCTTTTACCCATGAAAAACTCAGCAATCTGGTTCAGGACCTCATTGGGACAGTCTTTCGGAGAGGTAAATAAAACCAATAGCTACTTTTATTTCGGTGGATTCGGCAATAATTGGGTAGATTACAGATCTCCACAGCAATACCGTGAAATGCAAAGCTTTCCGGGAGTTCAGATAGATCAGCTGTCGGCAATGAACTATGCCAAACTCACCACCGAGTTCAACTTCCCTCCAATCCGTTTCCGGAAATTCGGTTTTCTTGGATTTTACAGCACTTATGCCCGCTTCTCCGCATTTGGCATGGGGATGTCCTCGAACCTTGCCAACAGCCTTGCAAACGTGAACTATTTTTCAACCGGAGTTCAGCTGGACCTTGAACTGGTGCTGTTTTCACTAATCAAATCCAATCTTTCTTTCGGCTTTGCAAGAGCCTATGGTCCGATGCTACCTGCTGACCAGTTCATGGTTTCCCTGAAATTGTGAACAAATATTACCGCATTAACCCATCTTGCAAATGATTAGTAAAACTTGAAAATTTTTTACCATGGATTATAACGAATATAGAGATTAGCAATAGAGAATTGGCTGGTCATTGCCAATAAACACCCTTTTTGGATCAGGTTTTTGGCAATTTTTAACAATTCGGACAGAGTAAGCTTCAAGATGGGTTACCTGAATGCAATCATCGAAAGGTTACAGGCAATGCATACTTACGGGCCGACAGCATGGAGATTAACTGTCCCGGGTCATCGGTAATGATCCCATCAACCCCCCATTCGATGAGTTTTGATACCAGTGATATATCGAAAGTCGTACCAATATGTTCTGGCCACGTCCAGACAACAACTTTTAATCCCAGTTTGTGGGCTTCATCAAGTTTTTCCTGTGTAAGCTCAACATCCTCAGGCTCCCAACAGGTACCTCCCGCATCTTTAACCATCTGCGGAATGGAGTTTTTGTGGTCCTTAACCAGCACACCACCAGTCCATAAACCAGCTTTGGCCGGATCAGGATCAAAAAAACTATTTGGACAACCCGCCTCGTTGTCCCATTCTGTCAGGTAAGCAGTGTTTATTCGTTTATCAATTTTTTGCAGTTCATACAAGCAGCGCCAGTCGAAGGATTGTATTTCACATTTGGTAACAATGCTCTCTTCCTTCAGAATCCCGTAAAGGGATGCTGCGAATTCCGCAGGGGTGTAAGTCCAGTCAGTATGTTCAGGGTCAGTTTTAAATTCAATCTGGAAGCCTACCCTTCCGTTTGTTTTACTGGTAACATACCGGATTACATCGCGCAAAGTGGGCATATGTACTCCGTCCATTCCAAGCTGTGCCGGGAAATATTTACTGTAAGCGCTGGTAGTATCTATCCGTCCCACATCATACTGCTGCATCTCTGCAAGAGTTAAGTCCTTCACCAGTTTCCTGTCGGTGATGAATTTCCCGTCGGCCCCCCTGACGATGTTCGGATTAAGCCTGATATCGTGCGATACCAGTACCACACCATCCTTGGTCATGACGATATCCATATCCACCCAATGTGTGCCAATGGCCAGGCCGGTTGTATAGCCCGGGATTGTATTCTCCGGGGCAAAACTCCGTGCTCCGCGATGAGCGTAAACTTGCAGTTTCTTTTTCCCATTATCCGGCGGAACCGGACTGTCACTATTTTTTTTACAACTGCTTGCAAGAATCACTATCAGGCTCATTATAGCCAACGGGTATATCCGGATTTTTGTCAATTGCTTCGTCATTATTCCAATCAGGAGAAGCAAACCGGTTTGCAGAACATTATAAGAATTTTTTCGATACATTGCGATACAATAACTGATTTTGCAATATTTGATTTGTATAACCTGATTCTCAGCTCGTTGATTGAATATGTTTTTAATTGTTCCGCCAAATGAGGTAAATTACTTATCAATCCTCTTACCTTTAACAAGGTAGCTAAGATAATCGAAAATGTTGGAAGTAAAACACGAGCATCCGAATTTGATTTTGCAAACAAACTTCACGATGAAACGCAACTATTGTTTTTCCAGTTCCTGAGGAACCTGAAACTCGGGAAGGTCGTGAATAATCACCCTCTTCCAATTGTCTTGGCACAGGATGCATAAAAACAGCCCATTTAGCCTTATACCTTTCACTTATCTCAATCTTCCTTACATTTGTAATTCAAACCCGATACTTTTCAAACCTGAACTATCAAAATGAAAAAACTTCTTCTCCTGTCATTCATCATTATATCATTATTGACCTTCGGGCAGACGACGAAAAAACTTACTCTTGAAGACATTTTCACAAACCGGAAATTTTCAGCTCAGAGTATAACCGGGCTAAAACCGATGAAGAATGGGGAGGAATATTGTCTTTTGCAGAATGATAGTCTGAACATATATGATTACGCAAATGGAAAATTGTCAAAGGTCATCGTGACATCACATAAATTAATTCCTGAAGGTAATTCATCTCCTATTGAAATTGGGGAATATGAATTCAGTAAAGATGAAACCAACATCCTGTTTGCGACTGATGAAGAGTCTATTTACCGTCATTCCACAATCGCCGCATATTATGTTTATAACATCAACTCAGGTAAACTTTCACCCTTATCAAAAAACGGGAAACAACGTCTGGCTGCATTTTCCCCGGATGGAACCAAGGTCGCCTTTGTCAGGGATAATAATATTTTTATCAAAGAATTGAAGACAGGAAGTGAACTTCAGGTCACAAAAGACGGGAAGGTGAACGAAATTATCAATGGTGCTGCCGACTGGGTTTACGAAGAAGAGTTTGGTTTTTCAAAAGCATACGAATGGTCGCCGGACAGCCGTAAGCTTGCATTTTATCGCTTCGATGAAAGTAAAGTCAAAGAATATCAACTGACAATATATGGAGATCTTTATCCTGAGCAAACAAAATACAAATATCCCAAAGCAGGGGAGGATAATTCGAAGATCAACCTCTGTATCTGGCATTCAGATTCAGGAAAAACAGTGTGTGTCGATATCGGGAAAGAAACAGATGTCTATATCCCGCGTATCAGGTGGACTATTGATCCCCGTGTGATTTCATTTTACCGCCTGAACCGGCATCAGAATAAGCTTGAACTTTTATTGGCACAGGCAGAGACAGGCAATTCAAAAGTGGTTTATACAGAGGAAAACAAATACTATATCGAAATACCTGATCATTTGATTTTTCTCTCTAATGGGCAAGAATTCCTGCTTACCAGTGAAAGGGATGGATTTCGGCACATTTATCGGTATGACATGAGTGGAAAGCTAGTGCATCAGCTCACTTCGGGAAATTTTGAAGTGACAGACGTCATGGGCGTGGATGAAAAAAACGAATTGGTCTATTTTCAATCTACGGAAACATCTTTTCTCAACAGAGATCTTTTTTCGGTTACACTTGACGGCAAGAGAAAATGCCGTCTTTCAAAAAAGGATGGCACAAATTCTGCGGAATTCAGCAGTACATATATTTATTTTGTTCATAAGTGGTCTGATATTAGCACTCCGACACGAATTACTGTTGACAAAGCGTCTGGAGAGGAGGTAAGGGTTTTGCAAGACAATTCAAAATTGAAACAGCAGCTCAGACAGTATCCAATTTCCAGGACAGAATTTTTCACCTTCCGCACATCAGAGAATATAGATCTGAATGGGTGGGTATTGAAACCTGCAGATTTTGATTCATCAAAAAAATATCCTGTTTTGTTCACAATTTATGGAGGACCTGCATCCCAGACAGTCCTCAATAAATGGGGAATCGTTTCAATGTGGGACCAATACCTTGCACAACAGGGAATTATTGTAGTTTCAGTTGATAACCGTGGTACCGGGGGAAGAGGGGAGGCTTTTAAAAAGTCGACATACCTGCAATTGGGGAAATATGAGACTTTGGATCAGATTGAAGCGGCAAAATACTTTGGCACATTTCCATACGTCGATAAATCAAGGATCGGGATGTGGGGATGGAGTTTTGGTGGTTATATGACGCTGTCCTGCCTCACGAAAGGTGCAGATTATTTCAGTATGGGCATTGCTGTTGCTCCGGTTACAAACTGGAAATATTACGATAATATTTATACTGAAAGGTTTATGCGAACACCAAAGGAAAATCCGGAAGGATATGAATCCAATTCTCCCATCAACCATGCCGACAAACTAAAAGGGAAACTCCTCATTGTGCATGGAATGGCTGACGATAATGTACATGCCCAGAATTCATATGACTTTATGACAGCCATGATTGCTGCCAACAAACAGTTTGACCAGCAATTTTATCCTACCAGCAACCATAATATACGCAATGGAAAAAACACGACATTTCATTTGTATAGCCGGATGACAGAATACATCTTAAAAAACTTGTAAATAATAATTCTGCCTTTGATTGGGAAAACTGAAGAAAACTTTGGAAAATATTTTTGGAAAATCAATTAATCTTGCTAATTTTGCACCCCTGTTCTAAAATATTAAATAATAATCATTTTAAAAGAAAGAGAGTCTAAATCCATGATCATTGTTCCAGTAAAAGAAGGTGAAAGCATCGATAGGGCGTTAAAAAAATTAAAACGGAAATTTGAAAAAACCGGTGTCGTAAAAGAACTACGCGTGCGCCAAAAATTTACAAAACCTTCCGTGAAACACAGAGAAGAGGTCATGAAAGCTATTTACATTCAAAAGCTTCAGCAAGCAGAAGAGGGAATGTAAATATTCGCATTCAATTTATTTGCGTTCTGTTCTCGGATTGTAACGATCTGAATAAATAATTGTAGGAAGAAATCTTGAATCTGAAAATATGTCGTATATTTATCCGGCAGAGTATTATTCAAGGTTTTTTCTTATTTTTTTAATGAATGGTGAAGGATAGATTTGTTGCCTACATTCAATTTGAAAAGAGATATTCTCCACATACAGTAACTGCTTACCGTAACGACTTAGATCAATTTTATTCATACCTGGCCCTACAATTCGGATTATCGGAAATCAGGGAGGTCACTCATCCAATGATCCGATCATGGGTTGTTCACCTGATAGAACAAGGACTTGCACCTCGTTCAATAAATCGTAAGCTGACCGCATTAAAATCATACTTCAAATTCCTTTTACGGGAAGGTGCCGTGGATGAGAATCCCATGCGAAAAGTTATTTCCCCGAAAGATGCCAAAAGATTACCTATCTTTTTAGAGAAAGAGCAAATTCGGTCATTGCTGGATGAACTTGAATTTGACAAGGGATTTTCTGGTCTTCGCGATCGCCTGATAATTGAAATGTTCTATGCTACAGGTATGCGGTTATCAGAATTGGTGGAGATGAAGGAAACTGATCTTGATTTTCATTATTCTACAGTGAAAGTATTAGGTAAACGAAATAAAGAGAGACTAATACCGTTCTCCAATAAAATAAGAGAGTTATTATATTTGTACCTAGACGAAAGATCCAGATTTATCGAGAAAATATCGATTTCTGCAGTGAAGTTTAAGGAGAATTCCCAGTATCTCTTTTTTACTGATTCGGGCCGTAGAATTTATCCAAAGATGGTTTATCGTTTGGTGAACCGTTATTTATCAATGGTTACGACCTTAAAAAAGCGATCCCCTCATGTATTGCGACATACATTTGCAACCCATTTGCTAAATAATGGTGCGGAATTAAATGCTGTAAAGGAGCTCTTGGGGCATGTGAATCTCTCAGCTACCCAGATATACACCCATAACACTATTGAGAAATTGAAGCAAGTTTATAAACAAGCCCATCCAAAGGCGTAAAAAAGGAGGTTTGAATGAATACTAAGATCAATTCTGTTCATTTTAAGGTTAGTAAGAAGCTGGAGTCATTTATTAAAGAAAAATTGGATAAAATGCCATCAATTTATGACGGTGTCATTGGTAGCGAAGTGATCCTGAAAATTGAAAATGCTGAATCACTAAAAAATAAAGTTGTTGAAATTAGGTTGATCATTAAGGGTTACGACCTTTTTGCGAAAAAGCAAGCAAAAACATTCGAAGAAGCGACCGACCTGGTTTCTGAAGCCTTGAAAAAACAACTTATCAAGCATAAAGAGAAAATACGAGGTATTTAGTCTTGATTATTTGTAACCTTCTGGCCACTTCATGTGACTTTTTGGTCCCTTTAGGGTTAAAGTTTATTTGTTACAAAGTACAACCGAGGCAATGACAGTGTAACTAAAAGAAATTCAATTAGATAAAATTTTTCTCGAGTTATATAAGTTAGATTATCCTGATCTTTTTGCAAAAGCAATCCAGTTGGAGTGTTTTTTTGTTCTGCAACAATATTTTCATTATTACATTATTTTTTCTTAATAAATTTGCTTTTCGAGAAAATGTTTTTACATTTGCATTGTACCGGATTAGAAACAGCAGAA
>CAIWTA010000206.1 GCA_903915465.1 uncultured Bacteroidales bacterium
ACAGCAAGAAGAAGGAACCTTGGAAGGTAAGATTTGTCGACCAGGATCCCTGAACGGATAAAGTTGGTAAAGATCAGTAAGCTTATTGTAAAGAGGATTAGAAACCCTTTGTTTTTACTTTTCTTCAAAGAAAATCAGGATTTTATTCAAATAAGGTGATGATGGCAACCCCGCTTTCACCTGAAGTTGGGTCGCTTACCGTTGAATATCCCGAAACAGACCCTCCTTTACCGGGTTTTGATGTCAGAAACCTGTCGCTGATGTACGATCTTTCCAATCCTGTGAATAGATCAAGAATATAATTGCCGGGAACTTCTGAATAGCCGGTAATGGTTCCGTAATTTGCCGTGCCTGAATATCCATTGGTGACTGTTGCCGCGTAACTTCCTTTCATGCCACCGCTTCCTCCCGAAGCAACCATGTCGGCAAAATAGGAATTTCCTCCGTTTTCCCCACTGGAATCTCCATACCAGTAAGGATACCAGTAATAAGCGTTGGTTCCGGCATTGCCGCCTGTTCCGATAGTTACTGAAAATTGCTGGTTTTCTGTCACATTATATTCTTTCTGGGCATATCCGCCACTGCCTCCAAATCCACCCATATTCAAGCTGTAGGAATAACTTCCTGCCCCTCCGCCACCACCGGCAGCGCCCCATAATTCAACCTTGATTTTGGAAACTGAAGCAGGCACATTCCAGGTTTGGGATGAAGTGATAACCTGTTTGTTATTGGGGGGATAAGGATTGCTTTTTGCATTGATTATATAAGGAGCAGGAATGGTTCCTGTCCCTGAAACCGTGATATTGTTCCCAGCCTGGATTTTCGTTTCAGATCCATCAATCACAGGTTTATTGGTAAGGTCGTTATAATCGCCGCTAAAGCCGTTGGCAGCCTTTCCCGCGTACAAGGCATACGGGACGCTTAAAAACTGGCTCACTCCTGAAATGGTGTAATCGGTTGGGTTTTTCATTAATTGATGTGCTACGATAAAAATTGTGATAATCGAAAATAGAAGAAATCCAAGTTTCTTGCTCCTCTGTTGGCTCTGAGGAAAGTTTGTATGATATTGTTATTTGATTCAGCAATGGCGTTAGTAGCTCCTGTTATAAAATAGTTTACAATGCAACCACGGTTTCTTTCGACAAGAGATTTAAAGTTCTGGATTTCTGTAATATCAGCTTTATTTACGTCATTCATCCATTGATCCAGGTTGCGGTTAATTCCTTTCAACGCAGTGATTTTAGAAGGTCTATCTTTATCTTGATCAATAATCTGGTCAGCACTGTACCATGCTCTGAACTGACAGATTAACTCATAAGCTACTTCAATATCAGGGTAATGTGTAAACAGTAATTTTGCTCTTTCTGCCTGGCTGCCAGACCAATCATTTCTTTTCTTGTAAAGTAGATACTGGCTTCTGGCTAATAGCTGCCTATGGGTTTCTTTGTTTGATAGTTTTCTTTCGGTGTATTCAAATTTCAATTCAGGGGATGATTTCTTTTTGATTTTGTAATTCTCATAGGCTTCCCTTCTCTGTGTGAGTAGCTTCTGTCGGTAATAGATTCGAAGATCCTGTAAGGCTTCAAATGCATGTTTCAGTATGTGGAACTTATCAGCAACCTGTGCAGCATTCATAAAATTCTCCCGACCAAACCAATCATAATTTGAGGCTAAATCACGAGTAAGTACTTTTACATTGAAACGTGTATCTTCAAATTTACGCATTGCCTGGTTCAGTAGTCCGTTCTTTGTAGTAGAGGCCATCAGAGCAATCTTCCCTGTTTTGCCATTGGTAAGTAAAGTATAAAACTCCCCGTTGATATATTTTTCATCAACGGCCATGTGTTCACCGATATGTTCCGGTCTGAGGATGGGTACATCAATATTCTTTTTGTCATTGGTAACTTCTGGTGGTGGTAAAGGAATATCGTTCTCATGTAAGGACTTTTGTACTCGGTCTAGAGTGAAGTCACTCAAGTGGTTTTTATACCAATCATGCAGCTTCCTTTTGTCAAGTCCAATTACTGTAGCGACTGAGCTATATGAGATGGGATGGCTATCAAAGAGTTTCTTTTTAAAAAAGCACCGAATGACTTGGTTGCCATGGTGCCTGATGCAGTAAATTCGTACTCGTTGTTATATGCTTTATTATCTATACTTCCCTTCTCTTTCCATCGTCGTCGTCGTAAATGAATATAACACTGTTTCCCGTTTTGTGGAAAACTTTGTAATGTAGTTACATTCATATATCCATTTAGAACTGCCTCTTTCCCAGCTAATTCCTTTGGAATACATGATTCCTTTTCTATCAGATCAAATAAAAGCTCTGTATCATTTTCTATTATCTGATTTAACTCGAAGCTTGCGAGTATCTCTTGGGGAACTAATAATCGTAAGATATGTTCCTCTATTCCCTTACGGTCACTACTTATTTTTGCCATTCAACAAAGGTCTTATTTTTTTCAGCACATCAAATAATGAAATAGCCAATCGGTTCCTCCCGTGGGATCTGTTTCGGTTTTCAAAAAGTACGAACCATTGGCCCAATTGATGTCGTAAAAATTGCCGGTTGAAGTACCTCCCCCGATTTCCAGGGAGATAAGGCCATTCACATTGGTAGAAACGCTTTGAGTTTCCGAATACACAGTTGTGCCACTCGCGGAACCCTGCAAAATTGTGAACCGCATCCCGACATTGGTGTTCTGAACCAATTTCCCGGATGAATTTCTGATCACAGCCTGGTAGCTGATTTTTTGGGGTGATTGAGCCAACAATACAGTTGTAAGAAATAAAAGCGACAGAAAAAAAACAGGCTTCTTCATCTTTTTATCACTTTGAATGTTTTAACTAATTTTTCCTTGTCAAATACTTTGATAAAATAGGTTGAAGGGGAGAGGTTATCCATTGGTATTTTGGTTTCCGGATCCTCAATCTTTTCATTTCTCAGCATAAGCCCTTCTAAATTAAGGAGCTGAAAGGAAAGGATTCTATTCCCTGGTTTATTTATTTTAAGTTTGATGAACGCATTTGCGGGATTGGGAAAGAGGACACATTCGAGGTTGATTCCCTCGTCAATTCCATCCAATCCCTGAATTTCGTAAGGTTGTTGAACCCCTTCGGCGACAGATCCATTTGTTCCGGTATGAAACTGGTAAACCACCTGGCCAACCGAATAACTCATGGTTCCACCTGTGCCCGATGCATCCGCAGAAGAAGAAAGAATGGATTGCTGGGAATAACCGGTTATTGCGAACAGGATTATTAAAAGACCTGTAGTTGAAATATTCTTAAGATACATTTCAAAATCTTTAGAAAATTTATTGCCATAAATATACAACAAAAATTGATGTTTTTGTCCTGAATAGAAAAATATTCCCCTTGATACATGATAAACCGACACATTTGGATTAAAATCATTCATGCTATGAAATCCAAGCCATTTTATTTTCGAGTTACGAGTTACGATTTACGAATGAATTTTTGATTTACGATTTACGAAGTACAATTAACAATTGACCAGGAAAATCGACAATCGACAATCGTCAATTAAATCTAAAATCTGCAATCGTAAATCAATCTAATATGCATCTGACACTAAAAGCATTTTGTCTTGATGACGGGTAAACCGACACACTCGGGTCATAGTCGTTCATGCCGTGGCTCCAGGCTTTATAAGGCCCATAAGGAGTTGATGACCAGAAGAAGGTCGCAAAATTTTGGAAATCCCACTGGCGGTTGAAATGGTTGACTCCGCTTAATAAAGCATTGAATCCAGAATAACCGGAATATTTCAATGGTGAACCTGCAAATCCATTATTTGTATAAACCGCAAATAATGTGTTCCACTCCGCTTCTGTAGGCACATGCCAGCCGGGTGGACAAAGTCCCTGAAGTCCAGGTGTGTCGTCGTAACGCATAATCTCGCCCCACTGGTATGCACCCCCCTCCCCCTGTTGGGGGAGGCCGGGAGGGGGCTGCAAGTATTTTTCAGGAATACAATTATCCCGCTGATGGGTCAAATCTGAAATCTGAAGTCCGAAGTCTAAATTAGCTGCCATCCAACACTGGGAGCCGATTTGAACGGTTGGGTAGATTTTGTTGTCACGGTTGTCAGTGAGAGTACTTCCGCAAATAAACGGCGAATTATTTACAATGATCAATGAACAGATTTCAGATGAAGAACAGAAGACAGAATTGGTATAGGTGTAAGTTATTGTTTTTATTCCTGCTCCGGCAATGGCAGGATTCAGGGTTCCTGTGGTTGAATTCACCCCGGGACCGGAATAGACACCGCCAAGCGGGATTCCTCCCTTCAGTTTGATCGGTTTGGCATTGGTGGTTGTGATGCTATCGAAACACCGGGTGAAAGTAACGACAGGCACGGCGCCTACACTCATGGTTATTGTATTGGATGTTGCAGGATTTCCGATCGGGCAGGCAATGCTTGAGTTGAGAATGCAATAGATCTGGTCGCCAGCCACAGGATTATAGGAATATACCGGGCTGTTGGATCCGGTATTTCCACCGTTTACTTTCCATTGGTAAACAGGTGAACTTCCTCCATTGGTTGGAGTGGCGGTATAGGTAACCGCAATGCCTGAACATACCGGGTTTGCAGAAGCGGTAATGTTGATGCTGACTGATAGATTTGGGTTGACAGTCATGGTGATCACGTTCGATGTTGCAGGATTGCCGGTAGCACAGGTTGCATTGGAATTTAGCGTACAAAGCACCTGGTCACCGTTCAGTGGAACATAGCTATATGTTGTTGAGTTGATTCCGGCATTTATTCCATTGACTTTCCATTGATACAAAGGAATCGTCCCCTGGTTTATTGGGAAAGCATTAAATGTTACTGTACTACCCGAACAAACTTTACTTCCTGTTGATGTAATCGAAATGCTGACTGGCTGGTTAGGGTTAACAATCATTGTTACCGTATTAGAAGTAGCCGGGTTTCCACTCGCACAAATAGCGTTGGAAGTTAGTTTACAAGTAACCAGATCACCGTTGAGAGGAACATACGAAAACAAAGTAGAGTTGGTTCCGGAAATGACACCATTCACTTTCCATTGATAAACCGGGGCAGACCCCTGGTTACCAGGCGTTGCTGTAAAATTAACCAGAGTACCTGAACAAACAGGGTTCAGTGAAGGTGATATGGAAAGGGTGACTGTTACATTTGTATTTTCAGTCATGGTTATGGTGTTGGATGTTGCCGGGCTCCCTGTAGGACAAGGATAGTTAGAGTTCAGGACGCAGGAGACAATATCTCCATTTGCAGGAACGTATGAATAAACCGGGTTGTTCGTTCCGACATTAAAACCATTTACTTTCCAATGAAAAACAGGGGTAGATCCACCATTGTTAGGTGTGGCAGTGAATGAGATCGTTGACCCCTGGCAAAATGGGTTAGCTGAAGCGCTGATTGAGACACTGACCGCGAGGATTGGATTAACTACCATTGATATAACGTTGGAAGTATCTGGATTATTCATGATACAGCCTGTCAAGGAAGAAGTCAGAATACATTTTATTAAATCCCCGTTTGCCGGGGCGTAGGTATATGCCAGGTTATTACTGCCAACGCCCACGCCATTGACATTCCATTGAAAAGCAGGGGTGGTACCGCCGTTTACAGGTGTTGCCGTGAATGTCACGCTTGTACCCGCACAAATGTTGTTCGCCCCGGCAGCTATAGTTACGTTGACGGATGCAGAAGGATCCACCGTGACAGAGAAGGTGACGGTTGATCCCGCACAACTACCCTTTTTAGGAGTAATAAAATAATGTACGATACCGGGAGTTACGCCTGAATTGATAAGAACCTGGTTGATCAATGTGCCCGAATCCGTACTGAAACCATTGATACCTCCTGAAAACAGGAAGGCTGTCCAATAAAAGTTTGTTCCTGAAACATTTGATGTCAAGGAGATATTGGTGGACTGACCCGAACAAATGGTTTTTGAAAGAGGGCTGTTCGTAACAGTCGGCACTGGCGTGGTTGAAAGTGTTACCGTGTCTGATGATGTACAATTATCAGGATTAGTAACATAAACTGCATATGTTCCCGGCAGGTTTGTTTGAAATACCTGGGAAGTACTGACTGGCAATCCTGTTCCCAGGTTCTTCCACAAATAGGTGCCATCCGGACAGGGGCCCGCGTCAAAGGTTGCCCAATTCTCGTCACAGACAATCTGGTCAGCGCCAAGGTTAGGTTTGATAAGGACGTTGATCACCTTCCGTGTCGTGTCAGTGCGATTATCATTATGCCTTACGTATAATTCCACAGTATAACTTGCGGAAACAGGGGGATAGGTATGAGTAGGATTGGGAAGTGTTGAATAATTGCCGGCGCCGGAAGCCATATCGCCAAAATCCCAATGAATACTGTCAGGTGGAGGCCAGATTGCAGAAGAAAAATGAACAGTATTTCCAACACATTGGCCCGTATCATGGATTAGGGCATAATAGCGCTCCACATAATCAGGTAAGGAATAGCGACTGGCCCGACCCTGTAGGCCAACTGCATTTTTTTGATAATTACACGCTAACCCTGGTAAGGAGGGGTTATTGATCACATTGAGTGAGTCGACGAAATATGGGAGGTTAATGATCCAATATATGCTTGAACAATATATTTTCCCATCCGGTGCCAATTGTAAAGCATGTCTCCTGTTCTCGTTGGTGATAACTATTCCACTGCTCCTGAATTGCACTGAATCCGTCAGCGTTGCATCAAATTGATAGATGAAATGTCTCGAGTTAGTAGTTTTTCCGGCACCCCCTGCCACATAGAGAAATTTCGAGTCACGGGAAAATTCAGCGCTGTTCAAACCTACCGGGATACCATTATATTTCGGAAGCGTGACGAGAAACAGAGAAGTGAATTGGCCGGTCGCCGTGTTAAAATGGCCAAATTCCATAATTGAATCAGCATATACTGCTGCCATTTTCGTTCCGTCGCGCGATATTTTTATATTGTATATTACATGACCAGGTCCTGAAACAAAGGGTACCCGTGAGTTACTGAATACCGGTGGTAAATTGAGGCCTGCCGCGTTCACAAGATAGGATGCAAAATAGTTGCTGTCCTGATCAGCCAGCCTTACAACTACCCAGACATCACGATTATTGCGGGTTCTGGCAGCGGTAACGCAATCATAGGCTTTTTTGGTTCCGGGTACATGGATCCCATTCTGAGAGGGGACAATGTCACCCAAACCGAAATCGAGGTTCATATCGATTACGGAACATCTCAGCCATGAAACGGGATAACCCGCGCCATTACAAACAAAAAGATAATATTTCGTAGGATCAGCCAACTGCTGAAATGCAATATTTGTTTTATCATACTCCATGGTGGATGTGCCTCCGTTTACCCAGCCATTTGGCATTATTTGGTTGTTCCTGTTCCAAACCTCCCAACCATTTGTATAAAACAGGATATTTCCAAGAGAGTCCGAAATATTGGATTCTCCGTTGCAAAGGGCATCCATCGCGCTGTAAAGAAAGGTTACCGGAGGACCGGAATTAAAGGACATACCCGCAGAATCGCCGAAATACCAATTGTTGAATTCGCGCTGGGGATACCCAGCCGAGCATATAAACAGGAATATCACGGTGCCAAACCATTTATTAAAAAATCCGTGATTATCCGTATAAATCCGTGTCATCCGTGTTCTAATTATCTTTTCAATACCTGCCAGGCAAAGCAGTAAACAGATTATAAATCTAATGACAGTCAGGTGGCGGTTATTGGGAAGTGAATAGTGAATAGTGAAAAACGAAGAGTGAAAAGTTCTTTCTTTTGCACTTTGCTCTTGTAATGCGGGGGGGGGGCAAAACCTGCATCTCACAATTTTTAAGATTTTAACCCGCTAAAGATAGGAAAAAAATCGGGTTAATAACTGTTAACCTAAATTTTTTTCATTTCAGAACACTTGCGTCCGTGTAAATTATAATGACTGCATAGAATACTCTTAATATGCGAATGTCAAGAATGACGAATCCGGGAATGAAATGACGAATGTCGAATTAAGAATAAATTTTTAGTAAAAAAACGATCTAATCCGTGTTGCCGCGAAGCGGCATCCGTGTATTCCGTGTTCTAAAAATCTTTCAAACAATGAACGAATTACAATTGAATTCTCAGGGTCCCAAGTTTCACAGCCACCTCATTGGGGGAGATTTGCCGGATGCAGAAACAATCAGAACTATTCCGGCATTTATTGCATTTTTTATCGAGGACTAAAAAATCAGCTTTTAAACCCAACGGCGCCCAGCGTTTCGGGTAGATGGGTTTCATGGGTGCGTACAATCCAATCGCGTTGATTCCCAGCGCCGCTGCAATGTGCAATGGCCCTGTGCTGGCGGCAACAAGCCCGTCGCATGAACCAATGAATGAGATCAGTTCGGGAAGCGTCAATTTTCCTGTCAGATCCACAACCCGGTTCTCATGATTCTTTAAAAAATCCTGCATTAACAACCCTTCATCTTTCGTCCCGGTGATATAAATGTTGAATTGGTCTTCCGGTAACAGGCTGATCAGCGCCGAAAAATTGTCGAGTCCCCATTCGCGAGCCGAGCCTTTTGATTTGGGGTGGAGGATGATATTTCGCTTCTCGCTTCTCGCTTCTCGCTTCTCGCTTCTCGCTTCTCGCTTCTCGCTTCTCGC
>CAIWTA010000207.1 GCA_903915465.1 uncultured Bacteroidales bacterium
GGTTGTTAACGTTATTCCTTACATCAAATCGCCCAATGGACCGAGACTGATATTTAAATCCCGATCGGTTAGCTTAAAATGCTTTTTTAATTCTTCCATTTTCATCTCCAGTTTCATAAGGGTTTCTCCCAATCGTTCGATTTCATCCTCCGTCAGTGATCCGCCATCTACTCTTCGCATAGCTTGCTTTTCAACTAATTTTCTAATGAGTTCTATAAGTGTAAGAACCAGTTTTGCAAGCCCTGAATCAGCATTGTCGGGTGTAAGTTTGAGCTTGGATTCTTCTGCATTGGAAGTAAGCTTCCCGATCTCTTCTGAAAGCTCATCAAGCGAACCGGTATTAAATAATATTTTACTTTCACTCATGGCTCATTTTATTTTACCGCGAAATCAACAAAATTATACGGAGGCCAGGGGCCGGTCAGTACAAAGCTTAGTACAGGATACTGGTTTTGTAATCTTTCAACCGCTTGAATCAATTCGTCCTTCTTATCTTTCTCAAGTAAAAAAATTGCATCGATGACATTTGTCGGGGTTGCCATTTTTTTGAATTTACTGATTGCGTTTAAATGGGCAAGGCACCCTGTGATCTCTGCAATGACCGAATCAACATAGGCCAACATCAATTCCTCAAGCCTGTGCTCTTTAAGTTTCACATTCACGTACTCCCGATACACTGAATTTGTTTTTTCCGGAGCAGGCCTGGTGGGTGTTTCTGCACCAGCCTCTGATTTTGCCTTTAGCTCTGCCAGTAATTTTTCGGACTCACAAAAGATCTTTAGCCCGAATTCGAAATTGTTTTCAACTTTCTGAAGGTTGCGTTGAATTTCATTAAAGTTTCTTTCGAGCATTTTAATGATGGCATCGGTTGATTCCATCACGGAACCAAATCGTACAGGAAGCAGTGTGAATTTTTGTGCCAGGGTTTCGATCACCCCTGCATATTCAATGGCATTCGATCTATCTGCAATTAAATCAGCTCTTTTTATGTCGCTTACTACTGCAACAATTTCACCACAGGAAACAGGATATAAGTCAACGTCCGAAAGACTTTTCATCTCAGACAACAGAACATTTAACTTCTCCGGATTATTCATTACAGATAATATGGCATATATCATCTTCTCCATTTCAATGGTGAATTACGTTTATAGGTTGATGGGTTTATGGGTTGACAACCTTTCAACCTTTCACCCTTTCACCCTTTCAACTCTTCATCCCCTATTGTCTTTCCTGACTTTAATTGCTCCATTGTTTCAACCGAGCTCAGCATTAACTTTACGCCTAAATATACGAGGTCGACATCCGCTACTGAAATTACGATGTCTCCAACGAGGATGACTCCTTTGTTCAGAACCCTGTCGAGTAACTCAAGGATGGTGATGTCTTTAGAACGGTCTACAACGTTATCGTACATTACGGTTTTCTTTTATGGAGATAAAACTAAACGGCGGCCAGGGGCCGGTTACTTCAATAAATAAACCGGAATTCAGATCCTTTTTCCGCAGTGTGTCTGCCGTATTGATAAAATCACCCACTTTGAGTTTACTTACCAGAAATGTAGCATTAAGGATCATGGTATCTTCTCTTCCTGTATATTCTTTCGGGAGCAGGTTGTTAAGACTGGTTGATTCGCTCAGGTTTTTAAATTCATCAAAATATTCCTGACCGTAATTCTTACAAATCCGATCCATTTCATTTTCGATCAGGTCTGCTTTTTTCCTATTCAGAAGAAAAGCTTTCCCTGGAGAACTTGCCAAGACCTGTTTTCCCAGCTCAGCTACTTCAGCGGTCAATTCGTCAATTTGCTCACACAGCGCGTTACGATCGCAATAAATTTTAACTGCCCATTCTTCCTTTCCCTTGATATGATTGAAATTTTCGATCAATGAACCAGAATACTCGGTGATGAATTTTTTCAAACTGTCTTCAGTATTATAGATTGTGCCAAACTTGAATGGGATCACCGTACTATAATTCATGATCATGCTGATTACCCTGATATGCTCCCGCGCATTGGATTCCAACCATTGAATATCTGATAAATTCTTTTTTAAGTTTTCTTCGGCGAATTCACTTTCGGAAACATATTTAACGATTACGTAAAAATCATCGAGCAAAAGTGATTTTAAACCTATGCATTCCATGTTACTGACATGCCCGAGAGGACTGTCTGATATGCAATAAACATATATCAGTTCGTTGATCATGACTCAGATTTTCTGATTGCAAGTGATGATATTACTGGTTGGTGCTATCCATTCCTTCAAAGGAATTCAGTCGTTCGAAAGAAGTAATATCCAGCTTTTCATCCATTTTAACCGAATAGAACAGCCGAACCTGTTTAGGTGGAAGGTTCATTGATTTTAAAAATGAATCATCTTCATACACTTCTGCGATGGAATTCCAGTTTTCCAGTACTTTCTCGATTTTTATGACCGTTACGTCATAACATTTAATGTTCTCTTTCAGGAACTTAACTACTGTTTTTTTTACATCGATAATGTTGCTCATTTTTTCCTCCAATTAATTAGTTAATTAAAAGTTACAGAGTCATAGAGTCAGCGTTTCAGCTACCCTTTTCTCACTTTGTGACTTTGTGACTTTGTGACTTGTTCTTCCTGCAGCGTTACCTCTATATTTTTCATTTGATGCCCACAACCGGGACAAAACTTGTACGCGAACATAAACCGCCAGGTCTCGCCACATTCAGGGCAAATAAAATTCAGTGGCTGGCCACATTCAATGCAAAACTTCTCGTTTCCGCCTGTTAATTTTCCACATTTCTGACATTTAAAAGCGCTCATCTTTTCCTCCTTTTAATATTGGTTTATAAGTTGATGGGGTGATGGGGTTCGTTATTTATTCTGTTTTTCTTCTCTGATATTTCCCAGCAATTTCAACAACTCATCTTCTCTTTTGTCGTATTCTTCTTCGTCAATTTCATCCATCTCAAACTTCAATTGCAAAGCCATCAACCTTTCTTTAATGGAACCTTCATCCGATGTTTCTTTCTGGATCACATCATTGATTTTCTCTGCGATAAAAATAACTCCTTTTAAAGGCGCCATCAGTATATCGTCGATTAAAAACATATTAAACTCCCTTCGTATTTATAACGATATTAACAAAATTATAGGGTGGCAATGTTCCCACATATTTGAAAGTCATTAAACTCCCGAGTTTTCCGTCAAGGTCGTTTACAGCTTTATCGAATTCAGTCTCAATATTGCTATTGATGAGGAAAGCAGCGTTGAGGATCATCATCTCCCCATAGTTGTCGTTTATTTTCACATCCTCTGCAAGTGGGTTTAAAACGTCGAGGATAATATTTTTTAAATTTTCTGTCTCTTTTTTAAGCGCTGCGGCAACCATTTCGCCGATTTTCATGCGTTGATAATGGGTTTTGTCTGGAGGCAGATTTATCAGTTTTCCCCGCAGTGTCCTTATATCATCATTTTTTTCAATGATACTTTCATACATTGCGGCTTCCTGTGCAAGTACCTTGAGCCCCAATTCTTTCTTACCTTCCATTTTGCCAAGAAGATCGTCGAATTTTTTGTACTCATTTTCAAGGATTTTCAAGACTCCAACATCATCATTATGTTCGGAGATGGTTGAAAACCGAACCGGCAAAACCGTAAAGTTTTTCATAACCTCCTCCAACACATTTTCGTGGGTAATCATGTTTACTCTGCGGGCTTCGTATATCATGACCGGTGAATTACTGACGATGGCCGTGATACCTTTGTAGGTGATTCCGTAAACCCGGTCAGCGCGTTTTCCTATTCCAATCGGGCCATAATCTATCGCGTCTGCATGCCTGATAATCCCATAAATGTACTTTCCTTCTTTTGGTGTTTCAACTTCATTTCCCATAATCATCTTTGAATATATTATTACTGCTTATCCGTTATTACAATTCCCATTTTTCGGGAAAAATTTTCAGGTCAATGAAATTAAAGATCGGCAACGGTGCTGTATATACAAAATCACTCCGATCCTGGTACTTCACGCCCAGTCCTGCCATAATGTTATCAAACTCGACCTCCCTACCACTGTTCACCAGAAAAGCTGTATTCATAAACATGGCATCTCCGCTTGTTTTGTTATGTTTATATTCGAAAACCGATTTTCGGAATGCATCAATGATTTTTTCTGCTTCCTCTTCCTTCTTTTGAATTAATGCATGTTCGACCAGGTTTCCAGCTTCAGTAATTTTCAGATTTCTTTTTTCATTGTCAGGCAGTTTTTCGATTTCGGCCCTGATTTTTTGCAGTTCAATATGGCTTTTATCGATCTCCTTGTATATCATTCCCATATTGTTCCAGGTTCCCCTTACATTGAGCTCAACTTTGTTTTCGAACTGCTTGAGCAGTTCCATGAACTCGCTGTAACGCCGGTTGAGCAGGTTTCGAATTTCATCGGGAGTAGCCGCGATAGTACCAAACCTGATGGGGAGAACGCTTCTGAATTCCTTCATCACTTCTTCGATCACCCTTTGGTGCGCCAGCATGTTTTCGGGATTCACTACAAACCTGCTTAGCGGATGATCGCTCACCACCATACACAAGCCATCGAAACCAATCGTCGATACCAGATCGCCGCGTCCACCTATTCCAATCGGCCCCAAACTGACGTCGTAATCTGATACAATGATGCAATAAATATATTTTCCGTCGCGCTGCATATTATTCCTTTATTTTTACCAGAGTCAAATTTTCAATCACTTTTTCTTTTGCCAGAGAGATCACATCGTCCTTCGAAGATTGCCTTGCCGCTGCCGAATAATCAAGCAATGTGTGATAGGCTTTATTAATCCTGTTGAAGTTTTTTTCATCGCCATTCTCCAGCTGTGCATCGGGATGAAATAATTTTGCTTTTTCCAGATATGCCTTTTTTATTTCACTTTCGGTAGTTGTTTCCTTCATGCCAAGTTCCTTTCTGGCCTCTTCCACGTGTTCGGGATTCAACTCATTAACTTCAAGGGTGTAAAAACTATAACAGGGCAACGGACCAACTAATTTGAAATTCAGTGTACCATTATATTCTTCATCAAGTTGGTTAATTACCTGCTCAAATTTATTTTTATTTTTCCTGTTAATGAGAAACGCGGAGTTGGTAATCATTTGGTCATTCATCACCTGATGCATTTTAATGTCAAGGCTATATGAGGACAATGCATCCAGGATTTTCAATTCTACCAGTTTGTTTTTTTCATCCAGTTTTTCCTTGATCAGAATGCCCACTTTCACTTGATCAATTTGTGAAATCTTATCAATGTTTTTCAAAATATGATCTTTCAATGCAATGATATCCGGATGGTTAGACAGATATTTCAAGGTTCCAGGAAAATCAGCCCAGGTTACAGCAAGGTCAATTTCTGTAAGGTACTCGATTTTGTTCAAGGCTTCAATAATTAAATCATAACCGCGTTTAAGGATATTAAACCCCTCCTCTTTAGAGCTTACAATCGTGCCAAGTCGCATGGGAAGGATCATGTTGAATCCTTTTTCCATAAGTGTTTCAATCGTTTTCTGATGATGAACCAGCAAACGTCCGAGAGATTCCCTGTCTGTATAATCGAGGACTGCACTCTCCCTGTTTGAAACAATTGCAGAGATGTTTTGAAAAGTAATGGCATAAACCCCAGAATTCTCAAGTAATTGGAATTGCGTTGTCCCATAAAAATTCGGCACAATCCCATAGATGTATATTCCTTTCGTTTCCATGCTTTGATAGTTTATAAGTTGAAGTCGGTGAGTTGGCGAGCGGACGAGTGGACGAGTTGGCGAGCTGATGAGTGGACGAGTTGGCGAGCTGATGAGTGGACGAGTTGGCGAGCTGATGAGTTGACGAGGTGGCGAGCTGATGAGTTGACGAGTTGTCGAGTTGATGAGTTGACGAGGTGACGAGTTTATTGGATTTATTGACGTTTGCTAAGCTTCCGGATTTTTAAATGAATATTTTATGTTTTAATTTTTTTCAACCCGTCAACTCTTCAACTCTTCAACTTATCAACTATATTTTCGTTTCGTTTTGTTTTAAAACTAGTTGTATTGCCTCTTCAAAATGGGTTTCCAGGATGTTGATTTCCCCGGTAACTTCATTCGATGTTCCGCGGCTTTTTTCAATCAATTCGCGGATGGCAAGCATAGCGGCTTTCCGGCAAATAAATTCGATATCAGATCCTGTCAGGTTATCAGTTTTCAACGCCAGTTTCTTGAGGTTTACTTTTTTGCCAAGGGGTTTATTTCGGGTATGAATGCCGAATATTTTCTCTCTGGTTTTTTGATCAGGCGATGGCAATTCGAATATCAGATCGAACCTGCCACTTCGTAGCAAAGCAGGGTCAATTAAATCGATACGATTTGTTGCAGCCAGCACAATAACTCCTTTCATATCTTCAATTCCATCCATTTCGGTAAGGAATTGGCCGATCACCCGTTCGATCACCCCGGAGCCCGAACTGTCGCTGCTACGTCTGGGTGTGAGGCTGTCTATTTCATCAAGAAACAAGATGCATGGTGATGTCTGTTTGGCCATCCTGAATAATTCTCTTACCCCTTTTTCTGATTCACCGATGAAACGGCTTAAAATCTGGGGACCTTTTACTGAAATGAAATTAACGCCGCTTTCGCTTGCCAGTGCTTTTGCCAGGTATGTTTTGCCTGTGCCGGGTCTCCCGTGAAGAATGATTCCCTTGGGTGGTTTGGTATCGGCTTTTTTGAACAGGTCGGCATATTTCAAAGGCCATTCTACCGTTTCCTTTAAAGCTTCTTTTATTTCTTCAAGGCCACCAACATCATCCCATTTCACATCGGGCACCTCCACAAATACTTCCCTGATGGCCGAAGGCTCCACTTCTTTCATGGCATCCAGAAAATTATCCATGGTTACTTCCAGCGACATCAAAAGCTCGTAAGGGATTTCGGCCATCTCAAAATCGATTTGAGGCAGAATTTTCCGCAAAGCAGTCATTGCTGCTTCCCGCGCCAATGCTTCAAGATCGGCACCCACAAAACCATGTGTGATCTCCGCCAATTTTTCCATGTCCACATCCATCGACAAGGGAATTCCCCTGGTATGAATGTGAAGAATTTCCAGCCTTCCCTTTTTATCAGGAATGGAGATTGAAATTTCCCGGTCAAACCTTCCCGGCCTTCTCAATGCAGGATCAATGGAATTAGGAATGTTGGTGGCTCCGATCACAATGACCTTCCCCCTCGATTCTAATCCGTCCATCAGCGACAGAAGTTGTGCTACAACACGCTTTTCAACTTGCTTTTCGCCCCCCATATCTTCCCTCTTTGGCGCAATTGCATCAATCTCATCGATAAAAATAATGGCGGGTGCATGTTGTTGAGCCTCCATGAAAATTTTTCTTATCCGCTCTTCGCTCTCTCCGTAAAACTTACCCATAATCTCAGGTCCGGAGATGTTGATAAAGTAGGCATCTGTTTCATGGGCCACGGCTCTAACGATGAGCGTTTTCCCCGTTCCCGGAGGGCCATAAAGGAAAACCCCTTTTGGCGGCTGAACGCCGAGTCTTTCAAATATTTCAGGGTATTTCAAGGGCAGTTCAATCATCTCCCTGATGCGTTGAACCTGATTACCCAAACCACCGATATCTTCGTAGGAAACCTTGCTCTTGCGTTCTCCTTCCTGTTTTGTTAATTCAAGTTGAAACGTAGTATTTGGGTGTATCAGTACCACACCTTCAGGATTAGTGTCGATTACGGTATAATCAACAGAGCGTGATCCAAACAGGTTGGCTCTAACTTTATCACCCTTTGTCACCGGTAGCCCATTGATGAGCGAACCGATGTATTTGGCGTCGTCAGCCTTAAGTGACCCGGATTTTGTTTCAGCTTTGAGTTTTATTTTTGCAGCCTGCCGGCAGGTGGTTTTAATGATCTTTACCTTTTCATCGATCCCGGCAAGGGCATTTTCCCTGGTAATTCCGTCAATCTGAATAATGCTCTTATCCCTGTCGTCGGGATAGCATGGCATGATTTTAACCGGTGTTGCACGCTTGCCTTCAATCACAATCACATCACCGCTCTCTAATCCGAGCAATTTCATGTCTTTTGGATCAATCCTGGCAATAGCCCTTCCTACGTCTTTTACAAGGGCTTCTTTTACCCGCAGTACTAATTCGCTGTTGATTTTGGTCATGGTATATTAGTTTATTGGTTTATTAGTTGATGAGTTGATGAGTTGATGAGTTGATGAGTTGATGAGTACTTTCGACTTTTCAACCAAACAAAACCATCTTCAACTGATCTAATGCGTGCAGTCCCTTGATCTCTTCAGCAAACATCGGGACTTCAACCTTATTCAAATCGCAAAATGTCTCGCTAATTTCTTGTATATATGGCATTTGACACAACTTTCGTTTTTTACAAAAATCCCCTTCATCTGAAACCATTACATTGTTGACGATTATCTGCCGAGCGATTATTTCAGATTTGCTTAAGTCGGAAAGCAACCTGCCTGTTTCCAGGATCGCCATTGATTCAGGGATGCAAACCGGCACAAATTCGCATTTGGTATTATCCCGCAAAATGTTTTCAATCCTTTTTACCGTTTTCTTCAGGCTTAGTAAAAACGCATCCACCTCATCCTGCTGATAGGACCCCGAAAAACTGGTGATCATATAGCGGTATTTCCATCTCATACGGGCAGCAACTTTTATCCACTCATCCAACATTTTAGGAGATGAAATCAGCCGCAATGCATGGCCGGTGGGGGCTGTATCCACAACATATTTATCGTACACGCCTTCTTCGATAAAATCAATGATAGTTTTAAAACTCATGACCTCATCGATGCCGGGGATCGATAAGGTCAGCATCTCTTCAATATCATCATTGTCAAGATTTGTAGACGTATCAAGAAGCTTTTTCAGTGCTGGCTGATGTTCATTAATAAACGCTGAAAGAGCTTCTTCGGCAACTACTTCAATGGCCGACAGGTTGGCCTTGCCGCTAACTTTCACGACGTTATAACCAATGTGTTGGTCGAGACAATCCGAAATGGAATGGGCAGGATCGGTAGATATGAGAAGTGTTTTAAAGTTTTCAGACAATGCCAGGGCTGTGGCAATGGCACAACTGGTTTTTCCAACACCCCCTTTTCCGCCGAAAATAATAAGTTTTAGGTCGTTGTTTTTTAAGCCTTGCAGTGCCATGACATTTATTTTTATCCTGGTTTTTTCATGTGGATCTCAGGTATCCTAGTTTTGAACACAACGAATAGTGCATCCATTGGCTTTTCGGTTTACAGACACAACTGCATCGGTATTATCGTTGAACATTCCACAATTCATTGCGCTGAAATTATCTGAAATGGTTGACGTCCACCATATTCCAAAAGTGCCAATCATTTCAGATTTGCCGCTGTACATGCGAAATCCCCCTGGAAGCGCCGTAAAACCGGTCAGGTTGGTAGCGCCGGTGTTTGGAGTAAGCCAATGAGCGGTGCCGGTCTCTTTCAGTTTTCCGCCAGCCAGGCTGTCTCCGCCCAGGTACGTAGTTAATGTTTCCCATTCTGTTTGGGTCGGAACATGCCAGCCAACCGGAGCGAGGCCACGACTATCGTTCACAGCGTACCAGTTGTACAAATGACCATAGGCCAGAATATTGGCTCCATCATTGTTATAATTGCAATATGCACCGGTTGATGTTGCAGACTGATTATTCCATACCGAATCGATGGTTACCTCAGGTATCGCATCGCCGTTTCTGTATTTTGTGGTTTTCAGGTTCTCAACCAGCCATACTTGAGTACCAATAGTTATCTTATGGTAAATATTTCCGTCAACGTCAGTAACAGTAACCGGGGCGGGGGCTGGAGGATCACTTTTCTTTTTACATGCGGTAAAAAACAAAATTCCACAAAGGAATACCAAAGCGATGGTGCAGATACTTTTATTCATAACCGTTTTATTTTTTTATCCTGATCTCAAGGATGCCATTGGTGAACTTGTGATGCAAATTTTGTTTCATGACTTTTACCGGAAGCAGCAACTCTTTGCGGTATGTTCTGCTTTTACTCACTGCTTTAATTTCAAGGATATCCTCCTTCAGGTCGATTTTCAGGTCAGTCTCCTCTATTCCAGGCATTTCAGCAATGATCACAAGCTCTTTCTTTTCGTCAAAAATATCGGTTATCGGCTCCCGTTCTTCATCAACTTTCGGGCCTTCAGGTGTTTTCTTTATGTTACCGAAAGTCTCAACTTTTGGTGCACCTCCGCCTGCAGTGTTGATTGTAAAACCATAAACACCTTTCATGCCTTTCTTAAGATGATCAAAATTGATCTCGCCTTCCTTGCTGATTCCGCCCTTTTCATCGAGCTTCCCCGCCAGATCTACCAATTTTTCAATCCCTTTGAACAAACCACCTAATCCAAGAATGTCAAAATCAGCTTCGATCTTTTTTTCTTTGTTGTTATCTTTTTCCATTTTTTATACGTTTTATAAGGTTCAATTTATCGATTATTCCATGGAATGATTAAAAACTTTATTTTATCGTTATGTCAATAAATAATTGATTTTAATTTCTTTGCGTTTCAACTTTGAATCTTCCCTTTTTGGCCACCCCGTACAGTGGAGGTTTTTGTGGGTTTGCTTACTGCCTCCAGCTTTTCCAGGCGGGCCTCAAGCGTTTCCTGTTGCTGCATCAGCTCTTTTTCCCTGGCTTTCGTGGAGAGGTAAGTGTCTTCCTGCCACCAGTTAATCCCCATCTCCATGGCCTTGTCAACCGAGGCAATAAGCAACCTGATTTTTATGGTTAACAAGTCGATATCCGCTATCTGAATTTTGATATCGCCTGCAATTACGATCCCTTTATCAAGCACTCTTTCAAGTATATCGGCAAGATTGGTCGCTTGCAAAGCATGGGTCATTTCAGCCATTTGGTCAATTTTTAAAGATTAATAATCTATCGAAATTGTTTTAAAATCCGCTTTCGCTTTCGCCTTTTTCTTTTGATTCGGCTCTTGCGGTTCAGGAGTGTGCATCTGTCCCGCCTTTTCATCGTTATAATTTTGAATCTCCTTCAACCTGTCTTGAATAATCTCAAGCCTGAGTAGGATTCTTGTTTCTTCACTTCTCAACCTGGTTCTTTCTTTTTCATACATATACAATTTTATGAAATCAGATTCTTCCTTGTTGGGGATACCCGATTTGACGACATTCTGCATGCTCTTGATGCTCTGAAGTCCTTTTATTGCGCTTGAGATTGGCATATTGTTTTAGGATTTGAAGATTTTAAAATGATTTGATATGCTGATGTGCTGATGCTTATTTTGAATATTTTTCAATGAGTTCATCAACGATGCTTTTCACCTTTTCCTGATTGGTTTTTGAACCAACCCGGCTCGTTTCGGAAGTGAGGATATCCTGACAGATTTTCCTGAATACCTCTTTGGATTTTGATGGTGTAGTTTTTAAAGTTGCCAGTGTTTTTGCAATCATGATAGAACCACGGATAGTCGGGTCAAATTCAGTTTTTCCCGACTCACGCAAACCTCTGACGATTTTTACGATAACTTCCGTGTCCTTGAGCGAAAGATCAGATTTTGCCCTGGTTATCTTCAATTCGGTTTCGTAATCAAAATGGTCGAGATCCATGGTAACCATACGGTCGCGCAGGGCATCCTGAGTCCGGTTAACGCCAGCATACTCTTCAGGATTTGAAGTAAAGATGGCACGGAATTCAGGATGTACCTTCATGTAATAATCCTCTTCTTTTGCTGCCGACGTGCTCAGCATTCTTTCCTGCAAAATCGGCAGAAGAATGTTATTTGCTTCAGGGCGTGAACGAGTAAATTCATCGTATATCAGCGTGAAACCATTCTTTACAGCGATGGTTAAACGATTGTTCACCCACTGTTTACTCATATCCTCTTCATATTTGTGGACAGAATGAATGAACTTGTCGTCTAATTTTTTATATTTATACCCCTGCTCGCTGCCAATTAAGTCTGAAGTTTTATACTCGGCATCGCCATGAATGATGACCACCGGTCTTCCGATTTTACATGCCAGGTGCATGGCCACTGTTGTTTTTCCGGTTCCCGACGGGCCCCTGAAATGTACCGGAAACCCTGCTTTTACGTACGTGAGCCCACGATTAGTTATGTCTTTAATGTAGTCGGTTTCTACAAAATTTGACATTGGTTTCAGCTCAAGTACGGTGTTCATTTCATTGTTTTCGCTCATGGTAGGGTTAGTTGAAGGGTTTATAGGTTGAAGGGTTTATAGGTTTATAGGTTGATAGGCTGATTGGTTGATAGGTTGATTACTTTCAACTTTCAACTTTTACCTTTTAGCTAAATGGCAGGTTGGGGAGTTGCTCCAAGGTGTTCTTCCAGATGTTTCGTGCTTCTTCAATATCCTTTGTTCTCTGTTCCTTTGCAAGTAAAAAGGCTTCCTTCCTGGCTATAAACCTGTTTAATGCTTCTTGTCTTTTCACCAAGCTCTTCCTGATATTGTTATTTGCATTGTCCACTGTTCACTGTTTATTGAATCCTTTTCCTCCGCAACGGGTACATGTCAAGCCATCGCTTGATTTCCCCGTTCCTCTGCATTGTGTGCATTTTAAGTTGCTTTCGCAGTGATTATAACCCTTGCCACCACATGCGATGCACGGTACCCTGGCGCCAAGCGGGTTCTTACCTGTTCCTGAACAAAAAACACATTTTTTCAAGGGTTCATCCACTTCAACCTGCCCCGTGCCGTTACAAACCAAGCAATGTGAGATCGCCGAGAGCAGATCAAAGGGATCCTTTCCTGTTCCACTGCAAAATGCACACTTGATTATTTTGGCCATGATCTTCTATGTTTGATAATGTAAATAGAAAACATATTATTTCGTGCGGAGTCCTTTTAAGAGCAGGCGAAGTGAACAATTTTTCCCAGCTTTGTTTTATGATTTTGGCTTAGGGTAGTACATATTTTCAACTTTTAATACTTCCGCTTCATCCAATAAAGCTTTAGCAGTAAACCCAAGCTTCATCCGTGTTTCGCCCAGCGGCACTTCCATTTCAGAGATTTTTACGCCATTCGGATGCTTGTTGACATAGGCCAATACTTTCTCTTTCAGCATCTTTTGCGTTGCAGGGACGATTGTAGAAATCGGTTCCTTTTTTACCGGAGTTTCCTTTACTGCTTCCACAGGAACTTCCATCTTTACCTCTTTCTTCTCTACTTTCTTTGCTGTTTCTTTGGGCGGTGCCACAAAACCCTTTTTCCTTAGTTGAGCAACTGCGTCCTGCATCTTGCTCCATTCAGCCGAGCCCTGAACTCTTTCTTTTGCATAACCGCCAACCATTCCTGAAGAGGCCTTTTGAATGTCCTTCACTTCTTTACGGATTCCTTTAATTGCCGTATGAATTCCATTCATGATCTCCTTGTATTCGTTAAGCCTGTTTGTTTCGCCATCATCAAGATCTTTTCTCAGATTCTGAGCCATCTTTTGATTTTCTTTGCTGATTTCCGATAACCTTTTTTGGAATCCCTGAAGCAAGGATCTTGTATATTCAACACGTTCAGCCAGGTTTAAGCTCAGGTCATTTCTAAGCTCAGCAGACATTTCCGTATGCTCCTTCTCAAACATTGCCAGCATATCATTGGTGTCTTTAAAGATACTCGAAACCTCTTCGTTGATACTTTTGATATCATCGTTGATATCTTTCATGAGGGAATCAAATTCCTTCATCCTTATTTTCTCATTCTTCATCCTGTCTGACCTGCCATGAGCAAAAAATTTATTTAACCCTTCGGCCATCTTTGCCCTGTCGGTGTTGAAATCAGCAATCATATTGAAGGTAGAAGTTTGGATTGCTGCCACTTCTTTCTGAATGGAGCCAATCGTTTTGTGAATCCCGGCCATAAGGTCTTTGTAAGTATTTAACCGGTCTTTTTCCCCACGGGCAAGCCCTTTTCTCAAGGATGCAGCATTGGCGTTCAGAGCGGCAGCCATTTCCTGGTGGTCGTTGTGAAAACCATCGAGAGTTTTTTGAACTTCCATTACAAGCTCTGCATTTTCTTTGATCCGTTGTTTGAATGAAGAAAGTATCTCCTCACTCAAGTTTTTCATTTCTGATGCGAGTCCCATTTTTTTATCTCCTATTTTTAATTAATGTTTAATTGATTTCTTTAATTATTTGATCTTTAACCTTTTTTATATCCTGTATCAGAATGCTGTCGCCTTTTTCAAGCAAGCTTTCAAGGCATTCCATCATTCTGTTATGCATTTGCTGAAAATCCATGAATGTTTTCATTACCGTTTCCTTTCTCAGTTCCTGCAGTTTTGAAATCTGAGAAAGTTGCTCTTTGGCAATGATAATTTTTTCGCTGGCATCGTTTGATGTAATATCTTTGATACCCAACAGGCTATTTTTAAGCGATTGGGCAGTCTGTTTCTGTGCTTCAATAAAGTTTAAAAACTGGTTTTCTGCTTCTTTTTCCTTTTCATCGAGTGTGCCAAGAATGCCGGCCATCATCGTATTGTAATCCTTTTTCCGCAGGGAACCATTTTTTGCCATGGTTTCACATAACTTAGAATTTAAAATGTCTCTTTCCTTTTTCAGATCATGTAAGGAATTATGGACATTATCGAACAGAAAGTGGGATGATTCCGTAATATTTTCAGATGATTGGAATGCAGTTTGAATCTTCTGAATCCGGGCTTCATAGGAGGCTATAACATTGTCGAAAAAACCATCTATGTTTAATTCAGGCTGGGTATTCATATTGGTTGATTTGTTGATGAGTAATGAGCTGATGAGTTGATGAGCTGATGAGATGAGAAAAAGCGAAATTCCTGGTAACTCATGCTTTCGGGTATCAAACCTGCAAGGATGTTTTAGCAAGAATAACTGCTAACCTGCAATGTGCCTTATGCGGCTTTTGCAGTTAATCCGATTGCTTCTGCATACTTCAGGTATGTTTCAACAGAGGCAACAACGATTCTTGCTTCGATAGCAAGCAGTTCGATACCTACCAATGAAACTCTTACCCATGCATCAAC
>CAIWTA010000208.1 GCA_903915465.1 uncultured Bacteroidales bacterium
ATCGAACGATTGGGAGAAACCCTTATGAAACTGGAGATGAAAATGGAAGAATTAAAAAAGCATTTTAAGCTAACCGATCGGGATTTAAATATCAGTCTCGGTCCATTGGGCGATTTGATGTAAGGAATAACGTTAACAACCATTTATTTTTTCACAGAGAACCACAAAGAGAAATTTTATGAATTTTTCTGATAGAGCGATAAAAAAAGGAAGTAATTCACTATATAAAACGATGCATTTTTAATTCATTAACCCAAATTAAAAACAGCAATATGAAATTATCAGAAAACATTAAGGAATTGTTCGGCAAGCTGGACACAAGCGAACAAGGCAAACTGCTAAAAGAGCTAACTACCCTGAATAAAGACAGAATACGAACTGAGGTCAATCTAAAGAATAAGAAAAGCTCAATTGCTACAGATAATGCAGGCAACGCTTACAAAATTGTTGAAGTCAGCTATCAATTACGGAAAGCAGAAAACCGGAATGCCGAAAACAAACTAAAAGGCGAGGTTTTTCCGCAAGAGAAAGACGAAGATAAGTGGACAAAATTACAAACAGGAGCATGGTGCTATTACGACAATGACCCGGCAAACTGCGAAACCTACGGCAATCTTGATAACTGGTATACAGTAGATGACATCAGGGGATTAGCTTCCGAAGGAATGCACAAACCAAGCGATAAAGACTGGAAAAAAAATACTGACAATTTTATCGGAGAATAAGAAGCAGGTGGTAATCAAAAGAATAACTAAATAATGGGTAAAATTATTGGTATAGATTTAGGAACAACAAACTCTTGTGTGGCCGTTATGGAAGGCAACGAACTGGTCGTCATCCCAAACAGCGAAGGACGCAGAACAACGCCTTCAGTAGTGGGTTTCACGAACAATGGTGAGCGTAAAGTCGGTGATCCGGCAAAACGCCAGGCACTTTCCAACCCGGAAAACACAGTTTTTTCCATTAAACGATTCATGGGTGAAAGCTATGATCTGGTTTTGAAAGAGATTAGCCGGGTTCCATTTCAGGTTTCAAAAGGAGAAAACAGCACACCGCGTGTAAACATTGCAGGGAAACTGTATTCACCCCAGGAGATTTCGTCCATGATTCTTCGGAAAATGAAGAAAATAGCCGAGAATTATCTCGGACAAGAAATTAAGGAGGCAGTGATAACCGTTCCTGCCTATTTTAGTGATTCACAGCGGCAGGCCACAAAAGAGGCTGGCGAGATTGCAGGGCTAAAAGTCAGACGGATTATCAACGAACCTACAGCAGCCGCGCTTGCTTACGGTTTGGATAAAAAGCAAAAGGACATAAAGGTTGCAGTTTACGATCTTGGTGGCGGAACTTTCGACATTTCGATACTCGAATTCGGGGATGGTGTTTTTGAAGTGAAATCCACTAACGGAAACACACACCTTGGTGGCGATGACATTGATCAGGTGATCATTGACTGGTTGGTTAATGAATTCAGAAATGACGAAGGCGTGGATTTATGTAAAGATCCAAAAGCACTTCAGCGATTAAAAGATGCTGCTGAAAAAGCGAAGATCGAATTGTCCAGTTTTGGGGAAACCGAAATCAACCTGCCGTATATCATGCTGGTAGATGGTGTCCCCAGACACTTGGTAAAGAAGCTTTCCCGGGGCAAATTTGAAGAGATGGCTGATAGCCTGTTCCAGTTAACCATACCGCCTTGCCAGCAGGCGCTTAAGAGTGCCCGATTGAATGTCTCCGATTTAGATGAAATAATCCTTGTTGGTGGATCTACCCGAATCCCAGCCGTTCAAAAAATTGTTCGGGAATTTTTCGGGAAAGAACCTTCCAAAGGTGTAAACCCGGATGAAGTTGTCGCCGTTGGCGCTGCCATTCAGGGAGGAGTCCTTACCGGCGAAGTAAAAGATGTATTGTTGTTGGATGTTACCCCGCTTTCACTTGGTATAGAAACCCGGGGTTGTGTGATGGCACGGCTGATCGAAGCCAATACAACGATCCCTACGCATCAATCTGAAGTCTTTTCTACGGCTGTCGACAACCAGCAATCTGTGGAAATACACGTATTACAGGGAGAACGACCAATGGTTTATCAGAACAAGAGCATCGGCCGGTTCCACTTCGATGGAATTCCAGTTCTCAGCAGAGGCATTCCAAAAATAGAAGTCTCCTTCAACATTGATGTCAATGGGATCCTTCACGTGACAGCCAAAGATCAGTTGACCGGTAAATCGCAACAGATTAGAATTGAAGCCTCCTCCGGGCTTTCTGATGAGGATATACGCCGGATGAAGGATGAAGCCCTGCATCATGCTGTTGAGGATAAAGAAATGAAGGAAAAGGTGGATCAGGGAAATAAGGCCGACAATCAGATCTTCCAAACGGAAAAACAGCTAAAGGAATTTGGCGATACAATTCCTGGTTACAAAAAGGCTGCTATTGAAAAAGCACTTGAAGAACTGAAATCATCTTATAAGTACCTGAAATTTGCAGATATTGACCAGGCGATGGTTAACCTGAGTACCGAGTGCGCAACGGCAGGTGCAACGGCAAAAGAGGATGATAGCAATGATGGGGCTGAAAGATTGATGTAAGGAATCAAATTTAAAAACAATAAAATAATACATGTATAATCAAAAGGATACTTCAGCCATTCAGTGTAACTTCCATCAGGATAGTTATACAGCCATGAATGAAATAAAACAAAAAATCAATCACGGAAAATCGGTTTGTATCAAAGCAAAATATGCCGAAGAATTATCAGACAAGGTAACTTATCTCATGGATTGTCCGCAGTACGATGATCAAAAGGAAGATTGCAGCTATTGCCGCATGATTACGGATTTCCATAAACAAACAGCAGAGTTGATAATTAAAGCCAGATGTCTTTCACCATGAGGACACTGATATATATCCCGATCATTCATTCAATTGCCGATATGGGCTCTCTTGGGAAAGAACTTACAGAAAAAAGTGTTTCCGACCTTGGAGAAAATGAATGGCAGAAGCACACCGAGACTGTAAACGGGTATTGGGACGCAATTGAATCCTATTTTGAAAATATTGATATCTATATTAAAGGGATAAAAATATATCAGGACGGGATGTTTGTTGATGGTGAAATTGCGTTGAAAATTATTGACGCAGGTATCAAATCAGGCAGCAAAAATTCTGAAATAGTTTCAAAACTTATCGGTCGGGGAGCAATACTTATCAAGACTGAAGATTTTAAAATGGTTAAAGATGAATACGATGGGCTTCAATCTGTCTTAAAATCGAAAACTAATCTTCAAAAACTCTTTCTACTGCTCCGGTATAAAGTTTCAAAACCAATATTTTTAATAAGGCGGGATAGATTTATTGCCGCCAGGATAGACGAAACCCTTGGCCAGAACGAAACCGGAATTCTTTTTATCGGGGCTTTTCACAATGTCATGAAAAGACTCCCCGGGGATATTACTGTGATAGAATTGAAGGAGGTTTCAAAAATCAGAAAATATCAAAAAGCTATTCAAGCGGGTTCTAAAATTCATTCCCACCAGCTTGAGCAACTAACACAATACATGATTAAAAGATGATGCAGGCTATGAAACATCTGCCCAACCTACTCATTGTTGACGATTCCGAGGAAAACCTGCTCTTCCTTGAAACAGTCATCGGGAAAATCAAAGTTAACCTGATTAAGGCGTTTTCCGGTTTCGAGGCGCTGGAGAAAACGCATGGAATTGAACTTGCACTGGCAATCATCGATATTCGAATGCCCGGAATGAACGGCTATGAATTATCATTGAAGCTGAATGAAGAAAGATCGGGAGACAAAGTGCCGGTTATTTTTCTGACCGCCAGCCATATTAATGAGGAAGACGTGTTTAAAGGATACGGTTCCGGTGCAGTCGATTATATCCTTAAACCGGTTGATAGCCATATTCTACTATGTAAGATCAACGTATTTCTTGACCTTTTCAATCAGAAACAGACAATTATCAGGGATGCAGCGCTCCTGAAAAAATCTGCTGATGAATTGACCAGGGTCAATGCTGCCATAAAAAAGAGTGAAGAAGAACACAAGAGCTACATTGTAAATGCTCCCGATGGCATTTTTGTTACAGATGAAACCGGGAAATATGTTGAAGTGAACGATGCAGCATGCAGGATAACAGGATACTCGAAGGATGAGCTTGTAAGAATGTCGATTTCGGATATGCTTCCTGAGGAATCGCTGATAGAGGGCAAGGCTCATTTCAATAAGGTGGTTCAAACCGGTACATCAAAATCCGATATGTTGTTCAGGCATAAAAACGGGTCAAAACGGTGGTGGACTGTGGATGCAGTGAAGCTCAGCGAAACACGATTTTTTGCTTTTACAAAAGACATCACCGAGCGCAAGCAGGCGGAGGAAGCATTGCGAAAAAGCGAGGAGAAACTTCGTGGAATATTTGAATCTATCGGTGATGCAGTGACTGTTTCTGACCTGGAGGGTAATATTATAGATATCAATGAAGCCGCTATAAGTTTGTGGGGGTATGCAGGCAAAGAGGAATTAATAGGGAGGAAAGGGGCTGAATTTATTGTCGAGGAGCCTCACCCAATTGCTGTTCAGAGAGTAGAAGAAGTGCTGATTGAAGAGAATACAAAAAATGCGGTTGAATTCAATTTTGTCAGAAAAGACGGAAGCATGTTCAGTGGTGAGGCCCGTAGCGCTTCCCTGCTGGACAGCTCGGGTGAACCAGCAGGATTTATTAGTGTGGTAACAGATATCACAGAACGAAAGCGGGCAGAAAATTTATTAGCTCAAACCCGCCAAAATTATGAAACTTTTTTTAACACAATCGATGAATTTCTTTTTGTGCTCGATGAACAAGGAAATCTAATTCATATAAATAATACCATTATTGACTGTCTCGGCTATTCGCAAAGTGAGCTTTTGGGGAAATCAGTACTCATGCTTTATCCACCCGAACGACGGAATGAAGTTGCAAGTATTGTTGATGAAATGTTTAGCGGTGTTACTTGGTTTTGTCCTGTTCCGATCATTACAAAATCGGGCGTTCAGATTCCTGTTGAAACAAGAGTCTCCCATGGATTTTGGGATGGCAAACCTGTAATTTTTGGAGTTTCTAAGGACATTTCAAAAATCAAATTATCAGAAGAAAAGTTTTCAAAATTATTTTATATCAACCCTTCCGCTTGTGGTTTAAGCGATCTGGAAAACAACATATACATTGAAGTAAATGAAGCTTTTTACACTTTGCTTGGATTTGATAAAGAAGAAGTAATTGGTAAATCAGCGTTGGAAATAGGTATTTTAACTCCTGAAACAATAAATGCCATATCGTTGAAAACCGAAAGTAATGGGAATGTAACTAATGCAGAAGCCGATTTGACGGCAAAGAACGGCGACATTAAGCATGTACTTTTATCTTCAGAGAATATATATGTACAGGATAAAAAATTCCGGTTTACTGTTATTCACGACATCACCGAACGCAAGGAGATGCAGGAAAAAGTACTTGCTTCCGAAAAACTGGCGGTGATGGGGCGGCTCGTGGCAGATGTAGCCCATGAAATCAATAATCCCCTCGCGATTATTATCAGCAGAACACAACTCATGCTCAGCCAGGTTGATAAACAGTCATTACCGTTCAAAGGACCACTTGAAATAGTGTTGAAGAGCGCCAGACGATGCAAAACCATTTTAAGTAATCTGCTTAGCTACAGCAGAACCATTGGGAAGGAAGAAGATGCTGTCAATTTGCCAGACCTGATCAGGGAGGCAATTGACAATGTAAATTATCAGTACGACATGGGCACGATTGACATTGAGTTGAACTTTAATTTGCCACCCAATACTGAAATTGCAGGCAACAAAGTGGCTCTGCTCTCCGTGTTTGTTAATCTTATCCGAAATGCACGGCAGGCTATGC
>CAIWTA010000209.1 GCA_903915465.1 uncultured Bacteroidales bacterium
ATCGAGGAGTGAGCGTTAAAAACTGCGGACTGTCTGAGGAGCGGAGCGACGAGTTTCCGCAGTTTAGCGATCGACGAGGATTTTTAGTGAATTTCGTGCAGCGGTGACTTTTCTTTGGTCCTTTCTTTTGGTGGAAGCAAAAGAAAGTACAATTGACCAAAAAGTTATTATTTTTGAAGTTCCTACAATTTCCTTGAGGTGGGGCACTCTGCGAGACAATAAAAAAAACTTTTTAGTCAACCCCAATTGATAATCAATACGTTACTGGACTTTAGTCCAAAATTTAATCCTTTTCGGAGTGGACTCAAAATTAATGTTTAAAAACACGGAGATCTATGAAGTCAATTATTAACCTTCTTCGTGTAACTTCATGATACCTTCGTTTAACTTCATGAAATAATCAAACAATGAATTCTATGTAAGCATAAAAGTTAGAAAAATCTGATCCTTAGCGATTTTCAAAGATACAAAATTGGTCAAAATCTTTACCTTTGTCCGGCCAACAATCGAAATGAATCCCCTTAAAAAACTTGCCGGACAAACTGCTATTTATGGGCTTCCCAGTATTCTGGGCAGATTTCTGGGATATTTGCTGGTTCCGATGTACACCCGGGTTTTTTCACAAGCCGAATATGGAACGGTCAATGTTTTTTACTCCTATGCTGCATTCCTCATGGTCATCCTGACTTACGGGATGGAAACAGCTTTTTTCCGGTTCAATGAAAATCACGAAAATAAGGAGAAAGTATTCAGTACGGCGATGATTTCATTGATCACCTCTTCAGTGATCTTTCTGCTTTTGGCTTCTGTTTTTGCCCAACCCATTGCCACCTGGATCGAATATCCCGAGCATAAGGAATATGTTCTCTGGTTTGCCTGGATGCTCGCTCTGGATGCACTATCAGCTATTCCGTTCGCCAGGCTCAGGGCCCAGTGCAAAGCCCGGCGGTTTGCAATCATCAAGTTTGTCAGCATCTTTATTACGATCGGATTGAATTTTTTTTTCATTCTGTTGTGTCCCTGGTTGCTTAAAAACCACCATGAATGGGCTATCACAAAATGGGTTCACCTGGTTTACCGGTCCGACTGGGGCATCGAATATATCTTTATTTCCAATTTAATTGCCAGCCTGGTCACCCTCTTCCTGCTGATCCCGCAATATGCCGGAATGAAGCTGAACGCCGATAAAAAGATGCTGAAAGAATTGCTGTTTTATGCATTTCCTTTGCTATTTGCAGGAATGGCGGGGATCGTCAACGAGACTTTCGACCGGATTCTCCTGCGATATCTTTTGCCGGCGGATATTTCTGAAGCCCAGGTTGGGATTTACGGTGCCTGTTACAAGATATCCATTCTTATGACCTTGTTTGTTCAGGCATACCGGTATGCGGCTGAACCTTTTTTCTTTGCACAGGCGAAGGAAAAAGACGCCAGGGCAGTTTATGCAAAGATCATGGATTACTTCATTATCACGGTTTCTCTGATATTTCTGGTGACCATGCTTTACTTAGATGATTTCTTTATTCGTTTTATCGGGAAGAATTTTCGTGAAGGAAGAAATATCATCCCGGTTTTGATGCTGGCCAATCTTTTTCTCGGTGTTTATTACAACCTTTCGATCTGGTATAAGCTGAGTTCAAAAACTATTTGGGGTGCATGGCTTTCCGCTATTGGAGCGGTGATTACGCTCGTTTTGAATTTCTGGTGGATTCCGCTTGCGGCAGATAATTACCTCCATGGATATGTTGGTTCTGCCTGGGCAACATTCATTTGTTATGGGTCTATGATGATCCTTTCTTACCTTATCGGCCAAAGACATTTTCCTGTGAAATATAACCTGCTTAAATTCGTTGGGTATCTTGGAATTTCTATTGTTTTATATTTGATCAGCATTTCCCTGCATTTCGATCAACCTTCCATCCGGATCGCATTCCATACCTTGCTGCTCATGGTGTTTATTTCAACTGTCCTCATAGTAGAGAAACCGCGGCTTTCGAAGATTTTCTGAATCATTATTTTTATTACTTTTGCAGTTTCAAACTACACGATGAAGATCAGGATTGTAAATCACTCCAGACATCCTTTGCCCTCCTATGGAACCGACCATTCGGCAGGAATGGATTTGCGTGCCAACCTGACGGAGGAGATATTACTTAAACCACTGGAACGTGCATTGATTTCAACCGGATTATTCATTGAGCTCCCGGTTGGATATGAGGCACAGATCAGGCCCAGGAGCGGGCTTGCTGCTAAAAACGGGATCACTGTTCTCAACACTCCCGGCACCATTGATGCTGATTACCGCGGAGAGATTAAAGTCATACTGGTGAATCTGTCGAATGAGAACTGGGCAGTGTGTGATGGCGAACGAATAGCACAGATGATTATTTCTTCACATGAAAAAGCTGCGTGGGAATTAGTCAATGAATTAGCAGAATCGGAGCGTGGAGACAGAGGATTCGGTCACACCGGGATAAAATGATGTTTATACTTTGAATCATTAAGAATGAAAAAATTCATAACAGTTTTGTTGCTCGTCATCCTGGTTTGTCAACAATCATTTTCATTGAACGACTTACCCTCACCAGGAAAAGAGAAGAAGCATAAAAAATCAAAACAGATAGATGAGAACCAGAAACCTTCCTCCAGTATTTCTTTACTGATCGAAGCAAAACGTGAGCAAATTACCGGTAACAAAGAGAAAGCGATTGAACTTTTCCGGCAATACATAGATAAATTCCCAACAGATCCGGTCGCCTATTTTGAATTGGCCAGAATTCTTGCTGATAAAACGGAAGTTTCCGAAGCCATCAAGCTGAGCAGGGAAGCTCAGAAACTGGATCCTGAAAATATATGGTTTTCCTTATTCCTGGCGGAAATGGACCAGGTTACCGGGAATTTACAGGAAGCAATTTCCATTTATCAAAAGATTGTTGCCAAAAACCCGAATGACCTGGATTATTATTACCAGTTGGCAGCCCTGTATCTGTCATCACAGCGGTTTCGCGAAGCGATAGATTTGTATAATAAAATCGAAGAAAAAGCAGGTATTTCGGAAGATGTCAGTTTGCAGAAGGAAAAAATATTCCTGCACCTCAATGAAATTAACAGGGCTGAAGAGGAGCTGATTGACCTGGTCGGCTCCAAACCAGATGAAGCGAGATACTTGTCGATTCTGGCAGAATTTTATATGTCAAATAATAAACCTGAGAAAGCCCTGGAGACTTACAAGAAGGTTTCTGCCATCGATCCGGGAAATCCATATATCCACATGTCGATGGCCGATTACTACCGGAAAACAGGTGATAAAGAGAAGGCTTTTGATGAGCTTAAGCTTGGTTTTGCCAATCCCAATCTCGATATTGATACTAAAGTCAACATTCTTCTGTCTTTCTATACGGTCAACCAGATGTTTTCCGATTTGAAAGAGCAGGCTTTCACACTTTCCAAGACCCTCGTCGACGTTCATCCGAATGATCCCAAATCGCATTCGATTTATGGTGATTTGTTGTCGCAGGATAATAAGTTCGCTGAGGCTCGTGAAGAGTTTTTGAAGGTGATCAAGCTCGACAGCAACAAATATGTAGTCTGGGAAGAAGTGATGCGGATGGATGTTCAGCTTGAGAAATATGAACATCTTGCAGAATTCAGTAAAAGAGCCATTGAGCTGTTTCCGGAACAACCCATGCCTTTCCTTTTTTCGGGCATGGCTTCTTATCAGTTGAAAAAATATGAAGATGCTGTTACTGATTTCCTGCGCGGGTCGAAACTTGTGGTAAATAACAACGCATTGGTTTCTCAGTTTTTTATGTACCTTGGGGATACTTACCATGCATTGAAAAACACGGAAGAATCAGACAAGGCTTACGACCAGTCGCTGGAGCTGAATTACGATAACCCATATGTACTTAACAACTATGCCTATTACCTTTCAGTGCGAAATGTGAATCTTTACAAGGCGGAGGTGATGTCGAAAAAGGCAATTGAACTTGATCCGGTCAATCCTTCTTTTCAGGATACTTACGGATGGGTTTTATACCGGTTAGGCCGGTTTGATGAAGCAAAGACCTGGGTTGAAAAGGCGCTGGAGGAAAAAGGAGGTCCAAGTGCTGAAGTTCTGGAACATTACGGCGACATTCTTTACCGGTTGGGAGACCACGGGAAAGCTTTGGAATTCTGGGAAAAAGCCAAAGCCAAAGGGACTGGATCCGAATTGCTTCTTAAGAAAGTTGCGGATAAAAAAATCCATGAATAACAGTTCTTTCTGCTTTATGCACCTCCCTGACCGGTTCACACAAAAACATTCCCAAACTCCGATTTCTTTTTTTCCACTTTGTTTTTTCATTCTGGCGATTACCATCTTCTCCTCTTGTAATCCCCAGAAGAAACTGATTAAAGCCCCGATCCGTGAAGAGGGTGCTGAATACCTGATGGAAAAACTCAAAACCAATGAGCTTAATTACCGGGCGTTAACAGCAAAATTTTCTGCTGAATATACCAATAAAGGACAGAAAAATTCATTTAATGGTCAGATCCGTATACGGAAAGACAGCCTGATCTGGCTGAGCTTTTCTGCTATTCTTGGGATTGAAGTAGTCAGGATCATGATCACGCAAGATTCGGTAATGTTCATCAACCGAATGAACAATACTTATTTTACGGGTGATTATGCCTATGTAAATAAATTCCTCAAAACGAATATTGATTATGACATCCTTCAGTCATTCCTGACAGGTAATGATCTTTCATTTTATGAAAAAGGAAAATTCAGGGCTTCACTTGATAATGGGCAATACAAACTGGCAACGGCAGACCGGATGAAATTGAAAAAAGCCGTCCGTACAGGGCAAGAACCCTTGAATGTGCTGATCCAGAATATCTGGATTGATCCGGAACATTTCAAGATCACCCAGGCTAATGTAAAGGAGATCAGAAAACCCGGAACGCAGTTGGAAGCGTACTATTCAGCATTTGAAAAAATCGGAGAACAACTCTTTCCGAAAGAAATGATCTTTGATATTTCAGCAGATAACAACCTTCATGTGAAGGTTTCATTCTCCAAAATCAGCATCAACCAATTGATGACATTCCCTTTCCGGGTGCCTGAAGGATACCGGCAAGTAGAATAAGAGACGGTTTAAAATTCGAAAATTGAATTAATATTTAACCACAATGATAAAAGAGGTTGTTTCAAAAAGTACGATTTTAATGATAACCGCAAAGACACAGAGACACAGAGGGCTGATAATCAACACATTTTTCTACGCAGCTACTAAATAACTCTTGTTAACTATCTGACAACCAACAAATATTTTTACGCATAATTTGATAATAACTGAACCAAAAAAAATGTTCTCACACGAAGGTCCACGAAGGAGGCACAGAGATCCACGAAGTCATTGGATCCTATTCTTCGTGGAACTTCATTATACCTTCGTGGAACTTCGTGATATTATTACAACCATGATTCCGGATTAAATTTAAGTTATCTGGTTTGATGTTCCTGTTTCTTAAAAAAGGTGGCCCACTCCGCGGTAAAAACAGACTTTCGAGACAGCCTTTTTGTGTTCATAGTAGTTAAAATAGGTCGTAATTGAAAATTTAAGCAATCTCTAAGACTCGAACCGATCAGAAAAAAAATGGGTAGCAAAAAACAAACTTTCAGGGTATTTATTTCCTTTCGCTGCTTTGCAATATTGTTTATTATCATGGTTCCGGGGTTATTATCCCTTGCGCAGGAGACGAAAGAAAAACTTCAGAAAAACAAGAAGCAACTTGAGGCAGAGATTAACTACACGAATACTTTATTGGAGCAGACCCGGAAGAATAAGCAAAATTCCCTTAATAGACTTGTCATTCTCAGTAAACAAATCGAAAAACGACAATCACTTATTGAAACAATCTCCACAGAAGTAGATCAGATTCAGGTGCAGTTTGATCAGCAGAATCTGCAAATCGGTAAACTTTCGGATGAGATAAAAAAAATGAAAGAGGAATATGCACGGATGATTTATTATGCTTATAAAAACCTGAACTCTTATAACCGTCTGCTTTTTATTTTCTCTGCCAAAGATTTTAACCAGGCTTACCGGAGGTTGATTTATTATCAGCAATACAGCGCCTATCGCAGAACCCAGGCCGAACTAATCCGGGCAGCTCAGATAGACCTGACCAACAAGCATCGCGTTCTTGAAGATACTAAAAGGAATAAGATGACCCTGGTTCTTTCGAAAGAACAGGAAAAGTCCCGATTGACTTTGGAAAAGGAAGACAAAGACAAATCTGTCAGGGAGCTGAGCCAGAAAGAACAAAAACTCAGGACCACTCTTAACGAAAAAAAACTGACAGCAGAAAAACTCCAGAAGGAAATTGAGCGACAGATCGCCGCTGAAATCAGGGCTTCTACAGACAAGGCAAAAAGAGTAAACAAAAAGGACAATACTATAAGGATGGAGTCCACCAAGAGTGAGATCATGCTCAGCCCGGTGGAGATGGAACTTTCCAATTCTTTTGCAGCAAACAAAGGACGTTTGCCATGGCCTTCCGAGCGTGGAATCATTACCGGAACCTTTGGTGAACATCCGCATCCGGTATTAAAATATGTGAAAGTCAAGAATAACGGAGTAGACATTTCGACGGAGAAGGGCTCCTCGATAAGAACGGTTTTTAAAGGGAAAGTCAGCCGCGTGATGTCTTTCCAGAACCTGAATAAAGTAGTCATCATTCGTCATGGAGAATACCTCACGGTTTATTCCAATCTTGAAGAAGTAAATGTAAAGGATGGACAAGAAGTTACAACCAAACAGATCATCGGTAAGGTGCATACGAATCCGGATGATGCAAAAACGGAATTACATTTTGAGTTGTGGCTCGGAAAGTCTATTCAGAATCCCCAGGAATGGCTGTCGGGAGCCAATTAACTGTTCATCTTGAAACAATTTATAGGAGAAGTTCCATCGTTTTTATCCGGCAGCCATTCCGGAGAGTTAGCCGCTTTGTTGACCGCCATGTTCTGGACTGTCACTGCACTGGCATTTGAAGCGGCCAGTAAAAAAATAGGTTCGCTGATAGTGAACCTCTTCCGCCTGATTGTTGGATTTGTTTTTTTGAGTCTTTTTACCTGGATTTACAGGGGATTTCTTTTCCCGATAGATGCGACGGGCAGTGCCTGGTTTTATCTCATATTATCCGGGCTGATTGGTTTTGTTTTCGGCGACCTTTGTCTTTTCCAGGCTTTTGTGGTGATCGGCGCACGGATATCAATGTTGCTGATGGCACTGGCGCCGCCATTTACAGCACTCTTCAGCTACATTTTCCTGAAGGAGGAATTGTCGTCAAAGAGTTGGGCAGGAATGATCATTACACTGTCAGGTGTAGCTCTCGTAGTTCTGAAGAGAGAGGACCCGCTGACAAAAAGCAGCTTTTTTAACAAGGTCAGATTTTCTTATCCCATCTGGGGGATTCTTCTTGGATTGGGTGGGGCAATTGGTCAGGCAGGAGGCCTGGTTCTGAGTAAGTTTGCAATGCATGGTTACAACGCCTTTGCCTCCGCACAGATCAGGGTTATAGCTGGAATTGCCGGTTTTTTGGTACTTTTTGTAATCATGCATATGTGGAAAGAGGCTTTCCGGGCCTTGTCGTACCGTAAACCGATGCTTCAACTCTCGCTGGGTGCTTTTTTTGGTCCTTTCCTTGGCGTTTCGTTTTCGCTGTTGGCTGTTCAGTTAACTTCTGCGGGCATTGCAGCTACTATCATGTCGATTGTACCGGTGCTTATCATTCCTCCTGCTATGATTTTATTCAAAGAAAAAGTGACAGCAAAGGAAACAATAGGGGCTGTTCTTGCAGTAACAGGTGTCGCGTTCTTTTTTCTTTAATAATTATTATCAAAACCATTAGTGATGAAAAATACTCCAGATATTTCTTCCCAGGCTCCGAAAAACCCGGGAATCCGTTTATACATTGGCATTTCAGTATTCACCCTCTCTTTTTTCATGCTACTCGCAGGATTATTTATTTCGTCCTATGTAAAAGATCTTTTGGGGAAAGGCCTCATTGTGATTGTTTTCTGGATCTGTGGACCGGTGATGAAGATTACCAGTGTTGCCATTCTTGGGAAACCTTCCTATTTATGGATAAAATTTAAGTTCAGGCATCTTTTTGTGAGGGTTGTAAAACCGTATCATGAAAGCCGTTTGAGATATAATATCGGTTTGATCATGTTTTGTTTACCAATAATCCCCAACTATATTATGGCCTACGCTCCGCAAATCCTGACAGAAAGTTTCTATGAACGTCTTGGTATAAATATTTCCATTGATGCGATCTTTATCGCAAGCTTATTTGTTCTCGGAGGTGATTTCTGGGATAAGCTGAAGGCGCTGTTTGTCTTTTCAGCAAGAGCGAATTTTCAGGAGGAGAAAGAATAATTTTCACTTGTTTGTGCTTATCTGCTGAAGCCCGGTTCTGGTGCGGTTTACCTTTCGATATCCTCTAGTTTAGATTATTCATAAACCAGGCCTTTCAAGGAAATTTGCTTAAATTTGTCGTATAAAACAGATTCTAACGACCAAATGAAAATTTTGCTAATAGCTCCTTGTTCGGCCCAGGAACAGCGTCCCGACTCAATGGATATACCTCAACTAACTCTTTCACTCATTGCTGCACTTACTCCTCCTGAGCATGAAATACAAATTATTGAAGAAGCGTATGGCGAGAAAGTAAATTTCGACGGCGATTTCGATGTCGTTGGGATTTCTATCATGACGCAAACCTGCATAAGAGGCTACCAGATAGCCAATGAATTTAAAAAGCGTGGGAAAATTGTCGTATTTGGAGGAATCCATGCCACATCCATGCCGGAAGAATCCATTCGGTTTGGCAACTCAGTGGTAATAGGTGAGGCAGAGGGGCTTTGGGATATAGTGTTGGATGATATCAAACACAATCGTTTGAAACCTTTCTATAAGCTTGACCAGTTGCCTGACCTTCAAAATCATGTCAGTCCGCGGAGGGATTTGATCAAATGCTCTTCGGGGAAATTTTCTATTGCACCCATTGAAACCACACGTGGCTGCCCGTACAATTGCGATTTTTGCACTGTTTCAAGGTTTTTTGGAACCAAACAAAGACACAAGCCTATCCGCGATATCATTGCCGACATTGAATCATGTAAAGAGAAAAATCTTTTCTTTCTTGACGACAACATTACAGGCGATAAGCGTTTTGCTAAGGAATTGTTCGGGGAAATGATCCCCCGGAAGAAGTTATGGGTAGGGCAGGCTTCAATACAGGTTGCAAATGACGCAGAACTTGTCAGACTTGCATACAAGTCGGGATGCAGGGCATTACTTATCGGCTTCGAATCCATGTCAGATTCCGGTATCGATCAATATCGTAAAACTTTAAAAACCATAGATGAAAACATTCTGGCTGTAAAAAAATTGCAGGATAACGGGATTATGACAATGGCTTCGCTCATCTTTGGTCTTGACTCCGACACTCCCGAAGTGTTTGATCTTGCTCATGATTTTCTGACACGTTCAAAAGCTGCTTTCTTTCAGGCATGTGTTTTGACACCCTATCCGGGGACGCCTGTTTTCAATAAATTACTTTCGCAGAAGCGTATCCTTACTGACGACTGGAACAGGTTTGATGCTTCCAAGGTGATTATCAGGCCGGAAAGCATTTCTCCTGATGAATTACTGGATGGATATAACAAAATAAAATGGCACTTCTATTCCAACAGGTCTATTCTTAAACGTTCTTACCCCAATATTAAAATTGGTTTTTTTGAAGCATTGTTATATTTCACCTTAAATAAAGGCTATCAGAAAAGGAATAATCCTTCAAGTTTTTCACAGGTATATCAAAACAATCATGACAATCCGGTCGATTTCAATGTTGCCAAGTATGTACATCCTTTGTGATTTTATAACAAACTGTTGCGCAGAAAGATGAGGACATTGGCAACCAGATAAATAAATCCATCCCAAAAACGCACTAGTGTGCGGAAAAAGATTATATTTGCGTTGTAAACATTCTTGCGCTACACAAGCAAATGACTAATATTTTGCTTTAATTGTTTTTTCTGGAGCTACAATGTTGAATAGTGTGAATACGTTTTTATAACCTGACGATCACGTCACATGGAATTACAAGTAAAGAAAGCATTCATCCCCTCCTCCTTTCTTCCCCAAGAAGAATCAAGATATCTTTCCACAATTATTATTCAGTCATTTTTATCCAAAAACAAAAACCTATGAAACGATTATTACTTCTGCTTGTTGCTATCACAATCAGCACCCTCAGTTTCGGAGTTACGGTGTATACCATTCCTGGTACTTATGCTACGATTTCGGCAGCAATCACGGCGTTGAATCTTCCTGGGGGAGTTCCTGCCGGCGGCGTCACTTTTAACGTTGCTGCCGGGTATACCGAAACCCTTACTGCCCCATTATCTATTACTGCTACCGGTACTGCTACCGATCAGATCATTTTCCAGAAGAATCCGGCAACAAGCGGTGCCAATCCTCTTATTACTGCCTATGTGGGAACAGGTACTCCCGGTACAGCAGTACAAGATGGTATGTGGAACCTCATTGGTTCTGATTATGTTACCATCGACGGGATCGATCTTTATGATCCCAACACCACCAACCCTGCTACCATGGAATATGGCTACGCTATGTTTAAAGCAAGTGTTACCAATGGTTGCCAGTACAATACCATTAAAAATTGTGTTGTAACATTAAGCAGGAACAACAATGCATCAGGTACTTCCCCTGCTGTTGACGGTTCACGGGCTATCAACATGATGAATGCTCTTGTTACTACCCAAACAACTGTTGTAGTTCCTACTGCCGCATCAGGCACAAACTCTTACAACATGTTCTATAGCAATACACTGCAAAACTGCAACATCGGTGTTGCACTGATCGGTTATGCCGGCGCTACTCCTTTTACCTTGTGTGATTTTGGTAATGATATTGGAGGAACCGCGCTTGCTACGGGAAATACTATTCGTAACTATGGCGGTGCTGCTCTCGCAACGAACCCTGCTGCCGGTGTAAGAACCTTGGCACAGTATAACTTAAACGTTTCGTACAATACCTTAAATAACAATAACGGATCGGGCGTTAGCCATGTTTCCACCCTCAGGGGTATTTATCTTAATACTGCAGTTAGTGCTTCCGCTACGATTAGCTATAATAATATTACTATTAACGGGGGTTCTACAACCAGCCAGATTTCTGTTATCGAAAATGTTTCCGGTGGAACAGCCGCCGGCAATACAATTAATATCAATAACAACACGATTCAAAACTGTACCTGGCCTACTGCA
>CAIWTA010000210.1 GCA_903915465.1 uncultured Bacteroidales bacterium
CTTACAGCCCGGGTTATTTCTGTCGCTACAGTTGGAGAAGTACCAAAAGCCATTCCGCCTTTTTTCACATTGGGACAGGAAATATTCAATTCAATGGCAGGAATATTCTCCAGATCGTTGATCTTCTCAGCAACTTCAATATATTCCTCTACAGTGGAACCGGATACATTTACGATTACCAATGTATTGAAATCCTTGATTCTTGGATATATTTCATTGATAAAACTATCCACCCCTTTGTTCTGTAGTCCCACAGAGTTCAGCATTCCGCAAGGTGTTTCAGCCATCCGGGGATAGGCATTCCCTTCACGGTGCTTACCTGTTACTGCTTTTACAACAATTCCTCCGAGCTTCCCCAGTTCAATAAAATCAAGATATTCCTCACCATAACCGAAAGTTCCTGAAGCAGTAAGAACGGGATTTTTAAGTTTGAGATTTGAGATGTTTACGGAAAGATCAACCATGTTACTTCTGTTTTACCATCCTAATTCTGAAGTATTAAAGACAGGTCCTTCCACACATACCCGCTGGTTTCCATGGATTGTCGGGGTCACACAGCAAAGACATGCACCAAACCCGCATGCCATAGTGTTCTCCAGTGAAACCTCACAACCAATACCTTGGGTTTTTGCAATTTTTGCAACGGATTTCATCATTTGTTCAGGGCCACAGCAATAGATGAAATGAAATTTATTCATCGGATTTCGGAAAATGGAATGGTCTGTCACAATTCCTTTCTCTCCTTCCGAGCCGTCTTCAGTCGTTATTAAAATTTTTCCATATTGCTGGTATTCTTCCAATTCAAAGATGTCTTTATGAGATTTCCACCCCGTAAGAATTGTGGGTTTAAATAATTTTTTTTCCAGGTGCTGGGCAAGAAACAGCAATGGGGCAACACCGCATCCGCCGCCGACAAGAAGAACGTCAGTGCCAACGGGTAAAGAGAATGAATTTCCCAAAGGGTAAATCAGATTCAATTTTTCACCAACAGCAGTTTGACTTAAACGCAATGTGCCTTTTCCTCTGATTTGAACAAGAAGGCGAAAAGTATTTTCACCATAATTTACAGTATGGATAGAAAACGGTCGTCTGAGAAGAGTTGTTGGGGAATTTATAATCAGGGCCTGAACAAACTGGCCAGGAAGTATTTCCGGTAATTCATCATTGGCAAGAAGTTCAAGTAAAAAATGTCGTGCGTTTAACTTGATGTTCCTAACAACCTTGATGTCTTCAATTCCTTTTCTAAATGTCATCGACAAGGATCAAGTTAAAATAGTTTCATTCTGTTATTTCTTCTGATGGAGTTTCCTCTTTTGTTACTTCTGGCTCTGTCGTTTCAGTAAAGTCAAGAATTCCATTTTCAAGAAGAATATTATACCATGAAATGATTTTCCTGATATCGGAAATATAAACCCGATCCTGATCATAATCAGGGACCACCTCCAGGAAAAATTCTTTTAATTCTTTATCGCCTGGTTTCGCATTGAACGTTGCTTTTCCTTCTTGTTTTTCATAGATGGCTTTTAATATCTCCTTCAGCGGTTTATCTTCTCCTAGTGTAAAAACTGCAATTTCTTCCATCGAACTAATTTTATCATGCGCAAAAGCAGGGAACCTTTTTTTATCAGTCAATGATTCAACAAGCACTGCATTTTTCAGTTGGGATACTACTTTAAACAGACCGCTCTTCCCGGAGACCGATAAAATTTTACTAAGATCCATAGACAATTTTTTTACAAAAATAAGAAAAGATTACACAAGTTTCGAAATGCTTAACAGGAATTTACTTTTCTATCTTCTTTCACAACAATCAGAAAGAACAAAAATTAAATGAGTTTATAGTTTTTGTATTCTCCGATCCGGTAGCCTGTATGCACTTCAATAAAATGAAGGAGTTTGGCTTTTGGGGATAACTTTTTCTGCGAAGGATCAAAATCTAAGTCCCAGTTTTTATTGGCAATTCTTTCTTTCATTACTTCTGGATACGTTCCGGTGAATCGTGCCAAAGAATCGATCTGCGAATAATCAAAACCCTCGATACTTGATGCATGTTTATTCAACCAATTCTCATCGTGCCACAGAGTATGAAAATACTTGAGTTTGGTCTTTTGTGATTCGGGAGGTTTGACCCATCCATAATGATGAATAGTTCCACCAGTTGACTTGACATGCAGGGGTTTCCCGTTTTTTCTAAAACCCTGGGCATCTTTATAAGATCGGATTTGCTTATCATTACGGATGATTCTGACTTCATTGCGGTACCATTTCCGGGAATCTCCGATATAATCATAAGAACCGTAAAAGTGCAGGTAATGGAGAAGCAACCCTTCCACAGCCGGAGTATCTTTCCATTTTTCCATGGCAGCCTTCAATACGCAATGTGATTGTTCATGGATCACTTCATCGGCTTGAATATAAAATGCCCAGGTACTGTCCGGGGAAATAGCATCCAATGCTTTGTTGGTTTCAACGGCAAGAACAGCTCCTCCTTCACGCAAAGATTCATCCCAAATTGTATCGATGATCCTGATTTTAGACGAACCGATAGACTCTACGAGGGTCCTGGTTCCGTCATCGGAATTGCCTATGGCAACAACGAATTCATCACAAAGTGCAAGAATTGAACGGATAGATTCTACGACAGGGTAGTCATATTTGATTGCATTTCGGATAAATGTAAAACCACTGATTTTCATGAAGGTTCGATTTTTCTTCCAGGAATTGAACGGATGAAAGCAGAAACAAGTGTTCAGATGGAAATAATTCCTGTATAGTTGTGCGGAGTGATTTTCTTTAACTCCGTCTTCACTTTATCAGAAACTTTCAATTCATTGATGAACTTCAACATGCTCTGCTTGGTGATGGTAGCTTTCCCTCGTGTAAGATCCTTTAAAGTCTGATAAGGATCCGGATAATTTTCTCTCCGTAAAATGGTTTGATAGGCTTCGGATATGACAGCCCAGTTATCATCCAGGTCTTTCCGGAGCTTCTCTTCATGTAAAAGTAGTTTGTCTATTCCTTTAATAATAGAATTAAAAGCAACAACAGAATGAGCCAATGGAACACCAATATTTCGCAGTACCGTGGAATCGGTCAGGTCGCGTTGAAGCCTGGAAACCGGCAATTTTGCTGACAGATGTTCAAAAATAGCATTTGCTATCCCAAGATTTCCTTCGGCATTCTCAAATTCAATCGGATTGACTTTATGAGGCATAGCAGAAGATCCGACCTCACTCTTTTTGACTTTCTGTTTGAAATAATCCATGGAGATATAGGTCCATAAATCACGGCAAAGATCGATTAAAACCGTATTAATCCTTTTCAGGTTATCGAAGAATGCAGCCAGGTTGTCGTAGTGTTCGATCTGCGTTGTAGTAAGAGACCGCGCCAATCCAAGAGTCTGATTTACGAAAACATCTGCAAATTGCACCCAGTCAATTTTAGGATATGCTGCATGGTGGGCATTGAAATTGCCGGTAGCACCGCCAAATTTTGCCGATGAGGGTACACTTTCAAGCAGGTTCATCTGTTTTTCAAGCCGTTCAGCAAAAACGAAAAGTTCTTTTCCAACTGTGGTAGGCGAAGCTGGCTGACCATGAGTATGCGCGAGCATCGGGATCTTTTTCCATTCCTTGCTTCGCGCTTTCAGAATGGTAAGAACCTGGTCAAGTAAGGGTTTATAGACTTCAAGAAATCCCTGCTTCAGGGCAATAGGGAAAGCGGTGTTGTTGATATCCTGGGATGTTAGCCCAAAATGTATAAACTCCTTGTACTGCCCTAAGTGCAAATCTTCAAATTTTTCTCTCAGAAAGTACTCGACAGCCTTCACATCATGGTTTGTCGACTTTTCAATATCCTTGATACGGAAAGCATAATCTTCAGAAAAATTGAGATACAAATCCCGGAGTTCAGGAAAATCTTCCGGATTAAATTTTTCCAATTGTGAAAGCGGAAGCTTGCAAAGTGCAATGAAATATTCCACTTCCACAAGCACACGGTAGCGAATTATCGCGGCTTCTGAAAAATAGTTTGCTAAACTTTCAGTTGTTTTCCGGTACCGGCCGTCTATAGGAGAAATCGCGTTTAATGAATTGTTCATTTCAATCAGTGAAGAAGAAAAATAATATTGGATCCTTTTATAATAATTAATCAAATATAGCTAAATTTTTTGTTTTGAAAGGAACCAATTAATTATGAAAATAATTCTATTTTTGTATATGAATGAATAACCTAAAATCAGTTCCTATGAAAAAAATTTTACTATTGACCCTTGTAGCAATGCTGCCGGGCATATCAAATCAACTTTTTGCCCAAGCAAGGAGATTCGTCCTCATCGAGCATTTCACCCAGGCAAGTTGCAGTCCGTGTGCAGCACAAAATCCCATTCTTCAGGCTGTTCTTGACGTAAACCGTGGAAGTGTTCACCACATTGCGTATCATACTTCATGGCCGGGAGTGGACCCAATGAACGCATATAATCCGACGGAAGTCGCAGCGCGTGTTACATATTACGGTGTTAATGCTGTCCCTGATTGTTTGATGGAAGGTGATATTTACCATGGTGGGCCATCAGGAATTACCCAGAATATGTTGAATGATGTCTCCACAGATCCGGCTCCAATCAGGGTGGCGGTCAGTGAGACTTCAAATGGCGTCGCCCGGACTGTTCAAGTTAAGGTGTTTACGCTTGCAATTGTTCCATCAGCAAATTATAAGATCCGGGTTGCGGTTTGCGAAAAATGGAAACACTATACATCAGCTCCGGGAAGCAATGGTGAGAAGGATTTTCCGGATGTATTCCGGAAAGCGTTGCCAAATTCCGCCGGTGATGTGTATGCACCTGCAGCAATCGGTGATTCAGTGATTTTCACATACACTTATAATCTTGATTTGTCCACATGGGATACTACGCAGATATATTCAACGGCCTATATCCAGAATGAAACTACCAAAGAAATTATTAACTCAGGAACTTCTATTTCCCCAGGTTGGGAGCTTGTTCCAGTGGATGCTTGTTTTTATAAAGGAATTCCTGGTGAAACGAAACCATTTCATTATCAATTAGTGAACCTTAAACCTGCTTCTGTTACTTTCAAAATAAAAGTGATGAGTGAACAACCTGCTGATTGGGGAGTTTCATTTACTGTCAATTCTATCCCATATAACGATTCAGCTGAGATCAGTATCCCGGCAAAATCAACATTCGATATGCTTGTTAATATTGATATAGGATCGGGAAATGCCCTGGCAAATTATTCACTATCAATGGCTGAAACCGGTTCAACCGTCTTTGATCCACAAACGTTGAATGCGTATGTCATTTCAGGAATCTATGAGCTTATCGTGAACAACGAAGGTTCCTGGGGCGATGGCAGTGCTGTATCTGCCGCAAATTTTCAACAGAATTATATCAAAGGACTGGAGTTGGCAGGCAGCGACTACTTTGCTGTTACACGATTGGGCGCACTTCAAAAGGCCAAACAATCCAATTGTCTTACGGGAGTAAATAACTATTATTTCAATATCGGATGGTCTTTTCCTGCTTTAACTGATGCCTCGGTTGCGTTATTTACTTCTGAACTGAATGCCGGGAAAAATTTATTTCTTTCAGGACAGGATATTGGTTGGGATACCTGGACTACTCCTGCAAACGGAGGTCATTCAACAACAAACACAAAGGCATTTTATACCAACTTCCTCAATGCCCAGTTCTTGAATGATGGAAGTTCAACTGACAACAAACTGATATCTGAGCCCACTGATTCAGTGTTTGGACTTCTCGCCACATCTACTCTTTCAAATGTATATGGCGGGACTAACTTTTTCCCCGATGAAATAAACGCTATCGGTATAGGCTCAAATATTTTTTATTATGATGCAGTGAAAGCTAAAAAGGCCGGAGTGAGGGCTACCAATGGAACATGGAAGGTTGTATACCTTGCACCAAGTCTTGAACAGGTAACGGACACAAATACGCGGAAGGGGATTATTGTGAATTCCCACGACTGGTTCGGTGGTCCAAGCACAGGAATTGTTTTGCATCCAGCCATAAAACAATCTTATCTCGGACAGAATTATCCGAATCCGGCAAATGGAATGACCACCATTCTACTGAATGGTGTCACTACAGATATGACAGTTGAGTTCATTGATCTGACAGGACGAACATTGAAATCAATGAAAATTGCTGGTGGTTCAACACAAATTCTTGTGAATACCGGCGCCATGAGCAATGGAAGCTATCTTTACCGGCTTGTAAACAACAACAAAGTAATGGATACCCGGATCATGCAGGTGATTCACTAAAATTCTTACCTGATATAAAAGATCTCAGGGATTTCGGATCAATTTACATTTCCGAAATTCCTGGGTTTTTTTATTTCGTAGTTTTCAGGATCCAACTGGTGAGTTTCTCCAGGACAAGTGGTGATATCGTTTCTTCTATCTTCGAATACTCAGATGGTGCGCCGGTTGTAGCAGTCTGGAAAAGATGATTCACCCCCGGAATCTCTTCGATGCTGTAGTGTGAATTTCCTCCAAAAATCATAGCTCTTTCAATGGCATTCAGGTTCTCTTTTGAAGGAACCTGTAAGTCAAGAGATCCATTCAAGGCAAGCAAAGGGCATTTTACCTCTGTAAGATTGTCAATCGGGTTAAAGGTCAGAAAATTCCGGAACCATGGAGAAATGAGGGTTGAAATCTGGATCTCGATCTCTGCGTCACTCAATTTGTCTTCATTTTTCCCCGGAGGTAATTTCTTATTATAAGAATAAATTACTTTTCGGATCTTTTCAGAGGCTTTGGTGTTGTCTGAATTTTTTTTCAGGATTGTATAAATATCATTATTGAGTTTTACAGTCCTTGCAATATCTTTATCGTTTGCACTGTCTGCTTTCGCAATGAGCACTGTTTGCAGCTGCAGAATTTGCTCACCGGTTAAGCCAGGTCCTGCCAGTAGTACAATAAATCCTATATCTATTCTTTTTGAAGCCACCATCGGTGCAATCATTCCGCCTTCACTGTGACCGATCAGGCCGATGTGCAATGTATCAATGCCTTCCTGCGATTTAAGAAAGTCGAAGGCAGCGGAAACGTCTGTTGCAAAATCCGTAGTTGTAGCAGACTGAAAATCTCCGGTTGATTTCCCAATTCCCCGATCATCATAACGCAACACCGCAATTCCATGACGTGTAAGGTAATCGGCAAGAACAAGAAACGGCTTATGGCCCATCAGTTCTTCGTTACGGTTCTGCGGACCTGATCCGGTAATCAGAATGGCTGCCGGGAAAATACCTTTTTCATTGGGCATGGTAAGTGTTCCTGCCAACGAATTTCCTGTTGCAGGATTCTTAAAAATGACTTCTCTTTCCTGGTATGGAAATGGCGGTTGTGGCTCTTGGGGGCGATTTCTTGCAAATTTATTTTCGGAATGCTTCATCTCCAGGGGGAATGTCAATCCGGATTGTTTCCATGAACCTTTGTTAAAAGAATATTCTTTATTGAATGCTCCCCGGTATGAACCTTTCAGAGCTTTTGATTTCACGATCAGAGAGTCTTTTGTTAATACCACACTGCTTGTCGGAATATCTTTTGCTCCCTGATCAGGGCTATCAATAGTAACAATAAGACTATCATGATCATTGATTGCGAAATTGAAAACTAAGGTCAATTCCATTCCCTGGATTTTTAAGGTTCCTGACCATGCTCCTTTCACTTTTTTTAGCAATTCATTATCCTGGGTGAACCCTGAAAAAGCAATACATAAAATTAATCCAGTGATCGACAACAAAAGAAAATGTATTTTTTTGGACATATATTCAATAATTAATTAATCTCTTTTTAGTTCAATTCCCCGCAGCTTCCTGCGTGTTTATTCTTTGAGAATGCAGGAATTCAGAATAATATTTTATTTTTTTTCTGCATTCTGCATTCTGAAATCTGAATTCTGAGACCCCTTTAATTGCTGCGGGTAATTTTTTATATGGTCATTTTCTTACGATTGTCGTTGCATAGCTGCTGGAATATGCTGCAAAAAAACCGACACCCCCGTTATCTACATTTCCAACCACATTGGCTGGTGGTCCACTGAAGAAAGGGATATTAAAACCAGATTGTTTCACCTGGTTAATGAAATCAAAATATTCTTTTGTGATTGCACTGAGCTCAAGCATAATAGAATCTCCCACGTTAAGGGTCTCATATTTCCTGGAATTATTAATATAGAAGACATCGATGCCATTGATATAGTTTCCTTCAAAAAACTGATTATCTGAAACCGCAACTTTGTTGATTGTATCCGACCAGAGTCTCCCATTCCTGTAAAGATTCAGCATATAATAGTTTTTTTGTCCGGGAGGATCCTGTGCATAAAGTTTCACCTGCCAGAATCCATCTTTCCCCATATCCGGTTTAAAAATTGTCTTTACTGAATCCAGTTTTGTAACACGGAGTAATTTGCAGGATGCAGAATATTCAAGCTTTCCCGCAATTGCCTCAGAAAGTTGAACATTCAGTTTATAATCACGTCCAATGATACCGGCGAAGTCTTTCCCGGTTTCATATACTCCGGAATATCCCGGTTCTGTTTCCGTTAAAGTTACATTATTTGAACCGTCTGATAAGGTAACGATGGCATTGACAACCCTGGGAGAGGGAGCATTGGCAAAATAATCTGATGTCTTGGTCAGGGTCACAATATATGCTTGTGAATCATTCCTGATAAATCCTTCAACAACTAATCGGGTATATGATTCATCCAGATTCAGGTTGATCTTTTCCGTGCAGGCTGCAATTATGATTGCAAGAAAAATGAACAGATATAATAATTTTTTATTCATGGTTGAAATGAAAATTAAAAGTTATAGATGGTATTATCCCAAACAGGTAAACCTTTTCTGCATAAGTTACATCGGGCTGAAGGTTGTCTTGGGTAAAGTTAATCGTCCATGTATTATGACGGGCATAAGCATTGTAAACCGAAAAGTTGAGGTCCCATGTAAATTTTCTTCCGGGTTTCTGTTTGGAGGAAAAAGTTGCCGACAGATCGAGCCGATGGTAATCTTGATAGCGGTAAGCATTCCGGTCGGAATATATAGCGATAACTTTTCCATCAATCACAGCCCGTCCTGTTGGAAAAGTGACCGGTGATCCTGTTGCATAAACCCAGTTGGCAGAAATCATCCACCGTTTTGAAATCTTGTAATTCAAGACAATGGCAATATTATTGGGTTTATCATATGGAGCCGTGTAAGGATTTCCGTTATTTATCTCTGCGATGTGACGGAAAGCTCTGGAATAGGTATAACTTATCCAGCCATTAAGTTTCTTTTCATTTAATTTTATTAGAAACTCAGCGCCATATGAATATGCTTTTCCAACGCGGATTTCACCTTCGAGTTGCGTGTTCAAAAGTAGTTGGGCGAAATCCTTGAAATCAATTACATTGTTCATCCATTTATAATACACCTCGACGGAAGTTTCAATTGTGTTTTTTCTGAAGTTCCGGAAATAACCAAGCGCAATCTGGTCGCCTATCTGGGGTTTGACATTCGGACTTGCAGGAAACCAGATGTCAAGAGGTGTCCCGATAGTAGTGTTCTGGGCAAGCTGAAGATACTGATAAGTCCTGGCATAACTGGCTTTTACCGAAGATTTTTCATTAAATTCGTAAAGCAATCCCAAGCGAGGTTCCAGACCCGTGTACGTGTTATAAAATATTCCCGATTTGTAAACAGTCGAATCCAGTGCTATGTAGTTTGCATCAAAATGAAATACAGTACCGGGCCCGATACTCTGGAACATAGAAAAACGTAAACCATACTTGGCAATGAAATGATCCGTGAGGCGCTGTTCATTTCCTGCATAGATGCCGGTTTCAAGAGCATAGTTTTTAGGTACACTGACTGATGTAAAAACTGATTCTCCGGTTCCATTTGCCTGTCCCGGATCAATCATGTGATAAGTAAGAGACGCTCCGAATTTTATTGTATTATTCGTGTTCAGATAATCTGTGAGATCAGCTTTAATACCAAGATCGCGCAAACTAGCCTTCCATTCGAATGAACTGGCACCACCGTCACCGGCACCAAGCAAATACCTGTAATCACTATAAATTGCAGAGAAATTCGAGAACAGTTTTTTGGTAAATAAGTGATTCCAGCGAAAAGTCCCGGTCCCGTTGCCCCATTGCATCTGAGCGAATTGATTCTTAAATACATCCCTGCCAAAATAACCAGAGAGAAAAACCTGATTATTTTCATCGACCCGGTAGTTTATCTTGGCATTGAGATCATAAAAATATAATTTGTTGTTTTGTAAGGCTTTTTCCGAAGATAAAGGCAGATAAAGGTCGGCATATGTTCTCCTTCCCGAAACAATGAATGAACAGCGGTCTTTGAGAATCGGACCTTCCACTGTGAGACGGCTTGCTATCAAGCCTATGCCACCGTTAACTTCAAATTCTTTTGAATTACCTTCATTCATGCGAATATCCAGTACAGATGAAAGCCTTCCTCCAAAGTTTGCAGGAATATCGCCTTTATACAATTTTACATCTTTGATGGCATCATTATTAAAAACTGAAAAGAATCCCATCAAGTGAGAAGCATTGTATACAGTAGCTTCGTCTAACAAAATCAGGTTCTGATCAGATGCGCCACCTCTTACACTGAAGCCGCTGGATCCTTCACTAACCGACTGCACTCCTGGCAGCATCTGGATGGCTTTGATGATATCGATCTCGCCGAAAAGAGCAGGGATTTTTTCGATTGTTTTGATATCCATCTTAACGGTACTCATTTCCGCATCTCTGATGTTATTGTCATCCTTTTCACTAGTGATTTCAACCTCGGGCAAATTTTCCTGTTTGGCATTAAGCTCAACATTTATCGTCATATTTTTCTGCAGGTCAATTTTTTTTAACTCAGACTTATAACCGATATATGAAAATACGA
>CAIWTA010000211.1 GCA_903915465.1 uncultured Bacteroidales bacterium
GACCCCACCCCTTCCCCTCCCCTTGAAGGGGAGACCCTATGTTTGCAAAATGAAGCATAAGACTGGAAATTTATTAGTTTTAAGGTACCAAACTATAAACCATAAAAAACCAGCCTTATGCAAACACAAAGTAACAAAATTGATTTTAATGGACAGAACATTTATGTTGGATTTGATGTTCATTTAAAGAGTTGGACCGTTACCGTAATGACAGAAAAACTCATACATAAGACGTTCTCACAATCGCCAAAACCAGAGGCGCTCTATCATTATTTGATAAAGAACTTTCCAGGCGGAACATTTCATTCGGCCTATGAAGCGGGATTTTGCGGGTATTGGATTCACAATAAACTCACTAAATTTGGCATCAATTCAATAGTTGTTAATCCTGCTGATATACCCACGACAGGCAAAGAAATAGTCATGAAAGATGATACCAGGGATAGTATCAAAATTGCAAGATCATTACGCAATGGTGATCTAAAACCCATTTATGTGCCGTCCTTACCAACACTTGAAGACCGTGGGCTCGTTCGCACCCGGTCAACCTTGGTGAAAGATTTGACACGATATAAAAACCGGATAAAATCATTTTTGTATTTTCACGGCATTGAACTTCCTGAAGCGTTCAACAAGCCTAAAACATATTGGTCAAACCGATTTAACAAGTGGCTGGAAGATGTTCAGATGACAGAACCGAGTGGGAAAGCCTCCTTAAACGTGTTGTTGGATCAGAGCAGGCATTTGCGTGCATCGATCCTTCAGGTAACCCGGCAAATAAGGGAATTGGCAAAAACAGAACGTTACAAAATGCAACAGGAGTTGCTTGGCAGTATACCAGGGGTTGGCTTATTAACGGCCATGGTCATCTTGACAGAAATTGAAACAATCAATAGATTTGATTCCATCGACCAGCTCTGCGGTTTTATTGGTCTGGTACCTTCAACAAATAGCAGCGGCGATCATGAGATAATTGGAGACATCACCCCACGTGGACACAGTGTGCTCAGAACTGCAATTATTGAAAGTGCCTGGATGGCGGCAAGACTGGATCCGGCATTAAATAAATGCTATCACGATTATTGCAAACGAATGGAACCAAACAAAGCAATAATAAGGATCGCAAAAAAATTAATTAGCCGTATCAGATTTGTTCTAAAAAACAATCAACCTTATGTATGTTCAGTGGTTAAGTAAAACAAAACTCTATAAAAACAACACCAGAAGTGAGACTACTACCTGCCCCATGCAGTTCCGAATTATGGAATCTGCTACTTAGGGAGACCGTAGCTCACATTCTATAAAAAATAAAAGAGGTAATGCTGCCTGGAATTTATTACCGGTTCTGCTGATAGAAGGTTGTTTTTATAGATTTTAGTTCATTGAGTGTATGATAAAACTTGAAATGTGAGTTTTTTAAGCCATTAAGACAGTGAAAACATATAAATGAAATGACCCTTCTTTCAGAAAGGCCATTTCTGGTGTTTTCACCGTCATAAATCTTATGGCTGGTGGGTTGCTCTCCAGCAGAGCTCACGTCCTGTTCAGATTTATCATACAAAGTTAAATTATTTAAAAAATAAATCGCCAGCCTCTTGTTTTACAACATAGAAGGGGGCAGGGGGAGAGGTCATAA
>CAIWTA010000212.1 GCA_903915465.1 uncultured Bacteroidales bacterium
ATCCCCCTTGAAAGGCAGGTTATTCTGAAAGCCAGGAATGCTGAAGTGTGGTTATTATTGAAAGAGATACTCGGAAAAAAAATCCGTGCCAGGGAGATCGGAAATCACGTAATCCTGATAAGGAATAGAGCAGATGCTCATGAAAAAAAATCCTTTCCCGACTTTTTAGTCACAGGAATCATTGTGGATGCTTTCAACCGGAAACCACTGAAGGATGCCACCGTATTTGAGGTCGAGAATAAAAGGTCGGCGATCTCGGCAGAAAACGGTAAATATCAATTGGAAATTCCAACAGGGAAGAAAATCAGAAGCCTGACATTCTGCAAATCAGGCTATGCGGATACGATCATCTTTACGAACCAGGCTAACGATCGTCAGATCAATGTTCTGCTCCGCCCGCTTCAGGAAAGTCTTTCACGATTGAATATGCGTAACCACTTGATCGTGATCAAGTGCATCGATAGCCTGGGGCTTGTGCACTGGCTTGTACCCAGGGTGACCACCGTAAATGCGCAAAATCTCGAAGTTGGAACTTCAAGGACATTCCAGGCATCCGTAATTCCTTATATCGGAACAAACTGGAAAGTGACAGGTTCCATTACCAACCGCTTTTCGCTGAACTTAATCGCTGGATACACCGGTGGTCTCAAGGGATTTGAACTTGGTGGCTTGCTCAACATCTCCAGAAATGAGATAAGTGGATGGCAGATTGGCGGATTGGGTAACATCGTCGGAGGAAGAGCAAGGGGCTTGCAGATCGGTGGATTGTTCAATTTCGATCTGGGAAAATTTGAAGGGGTTCAGCTTGCAGGTTTGTTCAATTATGTTCCCGACACGCTCCGCGGTTCTCAAATCAGCTGGGTGACAAATATTGCCGCCAACCATTGCGATGGCTGGCAGGTTTCGTTGCTGCTTAACCTGACACTGAAGGATGTCAGGCAGGTACAAATGTGCGGTTTGGTGAACTATGGGCGTAACCTCGATGGAATTCAATTCGCAGGTTTGCTTAACATTGTAAGAAATTACAATTCGGGCGTTCAGATTTCCGGGTTGATGAATTATGCCACCACGGTGAACGGGCTCCAGCTTGGCATTATCAATATTTCAAATACTGTTGAAAGAGGCATCCCCATCGGACTTTTCAGTTATGTGCAGAAGGGTTACCACTTGTTCGAGATTTCAGGTAACGAAATCTTTTACGGCAATGTGGCCTTTAAATCGGGCACAAAAACCCTCTATAACTTCGTGCAAGTGGGGATCGGAAGCGATTACAAATTGCAGGGATCATATGGGATAGGAACGATCATCAGGGTACAGAAAAAACTGTCGGTGAACATCGATGCTTCTGCAGGTTTAGTGTATCATCCAACTGATACCATCTACCATGGACTGCTGCTGAAATTCAACCCTGCCCTGGAATACCGTTTTGCTAAACATTTTGCCATCTTCCTGGGACCTGCATACAATTTTTTTCTTTTCTCAAAAGGCAAACCCAGCGCAACTTCCCGCGGACTCTCCACCTATGATTTCTATTTTAAATCCACTCAAAACGCCAGCATGCAGATGTGGTTAGGTGGAGTTTTAGGTGTTCGGTTTTAATAATTTAAGACCTCTCCCCCTGTTCCCTCCCCTTCAAGGGTAAGGAAGCTACTTTTGATTATCAAGCACATATCTCTGAAAAGCCCGTAAACAGTGAATAATTGTTCATCATTGTTACATGGCGTTACAGCATGTTTATAACTTTTACTGACAAGTTTGTCAGTTATATTGACAGTTCCGTATCTTTGTACTGACAAATTAATCACACTCAGATATGGCTTCAATAACCTTCTATCCAGACAAGGAAAAGAATGAAAAATCTCTTTTACTTCTTTCATTTACTTTTAATCATGCGCGCTTAAGACTTTCAACCGGACTGCATGTTCCCAAAAACGATTGGGACCAGCAAGCCCAGAAGGCCAAACCGGCGAAGGACTATAGCGAGATCAATACTCGTTTACGGGAAACTGCCAATTTTTTTCTCGATAAATACGATGAACTTTTTCCAAAGGGCATAAAACTGTCAAAGGAGGAAGTCAAAGAGAAATCGGCAGAAATGGTAAATGAATTTAAAGTATTTACCGGCAGAAGCAAAGCTGTTGATGCCTCCAGAGTTTCTCTTTTATCTTTCTTTGCAGTTTTTCAGCAAAGATATATAAACAAAATCAGTCCGGGTCATTTACAACA
>CAIWTA010000213.1 GCA_903915465.1 uncultured Bacteroidales bacterium
ACAGTCGCCAGATAAGCAGCCTTCGATGTCTTCGGTTCCGGCGAAGCCGGAAATCTCACGAAGTGAGATAGATGAGGGCGCAGCTGCGTTGTGGCGACGAGGCCGCCCGGCCTGAGGGCAATAATAGATAGAAAAATATCGAAATTTTAAACAGTCTCTTAATATGGGAGGAGTTTTATTCTTCCGCCTTTTTAATTGATCCTGCGCCCGAGACATTCTCAATCACTTTTGTTGGGTTTCCTTTATAATGGACTGATCCTGCTCCGGAGATATCCACATTCAGTTCTTTGTTCACATATATCTGAGCTTTTCCGGCACCACTGATCTCCAAATTAAAATTTTCAGTCACAAGATCGTAGGCGAACAGGTCAACAGCACCAGAGACCTCCATATGTGTTTTTGTTGCAATACCCCTGAATTTTAGTTTGCTTCCACCGCTGCAATCCACATCAAGCTGCCGGACATCAAGATCAAATTTTGAATCAGATGCTCCGCTCCCGTTAATTCTGAGTTCAGGAAGCGTGAGCCTTCCTTCAGTAATTACATCTACAGCTCCGCTTAATTCAAGAGTCTTCAGGTTGGTTATTGTTATAAAAACTTTCAAACTTGTGGAATGTTGAATAGGTTTCTTTTGATCGATGACAAGTTTTCCTCCTTCTACTTCTGTTTTGATAATTTTCATGAGGTTCTCGTCAGCTTCAACGATCACCGATTGAGTTGAACCCTGGCTCAGAATGATATTAAAAGCTCCGGAAACCTCAATTGCATCAAAAGAAGAAACCTTTCTCTCCTGCCTTACTACATTTCCATTTCCTCTTTCACCAAGGACAAGACAACTCGAAAAAACGATAAATACCGTGATTAAAACTACAGATGCAGTGCTATTCATATAAGTTCTTTTTGTTTTCATGACGTTTTATTATTTAGTTTTAAATTACATATTTCAGAAACAATCTTCTCAATAATCTCCTAACTTATTCCAATGAAATATTCCCAAACTCACTTTTCACGGTAATCCTGGCAGATGGATTGGGTTCTTTCCCGACGATGGCCTTGTATAATTTCGATGTGTTGCCCGTGATCTTTTGCGTGAAGTTTGCTTTAGCTTCAGGAAAATCAAGGTCACAGTATTTCAGTTCAGCATCCAATATATAGCTGGCTCCTTCCGGGAGACCAATAGAAATATCGGCATATTTATTATTGATGCTGATATTCGTGAAGTCTGCAGGCATTTCATGCACTTCACAATTACCATACTGAATATCCAGTGTGAGATTTTTTTCAATACGGGTTATATCCAGGTCCGAGAATTTCGATTTACCATCCACTGCAGTGGAATTTTCCATATCCAATTTCCCTCCTTCAAGATTGCCATTTAAGGAGATAATTTTATTGGCGGAAAGGTCTGAGTACTTTGAGTCGAGCCTGAGACTTCCGGCATAATCAAGTTTAAGTTCGGAATATTTTAGCAATACTACAGCACCTTGAATTGATTTTATATTCGCCTTACTGAATTTGATGTCAAGCAGATTATCAGAATTGCCTAATTTATTCACCTCCATGTTGCCATAAGATAGATTGATCTTTCCTTTGCCATTCAATTCATTAATGTATATATCCCCGAATTTATTCGTCAGATCAAGATTAACAGATGCTGGCATGTTGATGGTATAATCGACATTGACCTTGGAGCGACCGGAAAATCCTTCTTTCTCAAACGAGGTTCTCACATCCACAAGCGTTGTGGAACCACTCATAGAAATTATAATATGGTCCATCAATTTTTGAGCTGCCTGTTCGTTGGAGGCTTCCACCCGGAGGACAATTTCTACTGATATGATTGGTTTATCCCAGTTGTTGCAATGTACTTTCCCATATTGATTGTTGATGACTAACTGGGCATCCGGGTTTACGGCATATTCCTTTTTGATTATCCTTGAATATTCTTCATGGGCTTTTAGTTTGTCTATCCCTGCAGAAAAGATAAGCAGGGCAAGGAACATCATTTTTGTTGTAGCTTTCATAGGACTGATATTTTAGTTTGAGAATTCCTTACTTTGTGAACTCGTTATTTTTTTGCATTCTTCATCTGGCGGATCATGTTGTTCATAATGGTCTCCTTCATTTGCTGGCTCCGGATCAGCGCTGACTGCACACGTTCGTCATCAGGGTTTCCCTTCAAGGTGTTTTTCAATTCTGTGGCATTGGCATCAAGTGCATCCAACTCTCCTGAAGCCATTGAATATAGCTTTCGCGAATCTTGTCCGCAACAGGCAAGTTTCTGAATCTTGTTCAGATGATTGGTGGCAGCGTTATCATAATAGGTGACCGCTTCCTGCAGTTCTGTTTGTAATTCCTTACCTGAAGTATTGTTTTGTGCAAAATTCCGGATCTTCTGAGCAGCAAAATCAAAAAGGAATGCCGTAACCGTCAGTAAAATCAGTAACCCGGCAGCAATCTTCAGGAGGAATGAACGATTCATACCCAGCCTGTGATGATCGAATTGGCTGCCAAGTTTTTCTTCAAACCGGGCGAAGTGCCCTTCCGTTGGTTCACTATCTTCGAATAGTTCGCGATTTTCCTTCACGTATTTTTGCAGGTCATCCATCTTCTTAGTTGTTGCTGAAGGTTGGTTTGTATTTCTTGTCTCCCAGGAGTTGTAACACTTTTTGTTTTGCTCTGACGAGCCGGGTCCTCGAAAGGTTGTTGGATATTCCAAGGATTTCACTGATTTCCTCATGGTCATATCCTTCAAGAAGGAAGAGGGAAATGATGACCCTGTATTCTTCAGGTAATTTCCTGATGGCCTCTTTAATTTCTGTGACTTTAAATTGGATTTCTTCCTCCAGGTTTTCCTCAATGATTTCGGGAAATTCCAGAGATTTTGCTTCAATTGAAACATCCGGTTTATACCGTCTCAGAGCATCCAGCGAGTTGTTGATCACGATTCGTTTCAGCCATGAGCCAAAGCTGCCTTCACCGGTATAACTCTGCATGCTTTGAAACGCTCCCAAAAAGGATTCCTGCATCACGTCTTCCGCTTCTGCAGTATCGTTCACAATTCGAAGGCTGGTATTGTACATGGCTTTATAATAGAGTTTGTATATCTTCAATTGAGCGCCTCTCTCACCTTTTGTACAGGCATCGATAAGGTCCTGGTGGATATTGATGTAAGAGGTTCCCAATTCCTGGATTTTAGTCAACAGACTGATGCAAATTTAGATTGTTACAGTTTTTAACCTGTTTCTTGAAAAAAAAATTCTCTGTGGTTCTCTGTGTAAAAATAGTTACACAGAGTTCACGGAGAAGTCACAGAGTTTCACTGAGCAAAAGTTAAACAGTTTCATTTTGTAGATTATTCGGGTTCATAAAAATAAGAAAAAAAAGTACTTTTGCACCGCTTGAAAAATTTTAAAATCCCGGTCTATTTTTATCCTTTAGCAGCGATGCTCTTCTGGGGAATGTCGTTTGTATGGTCTTCAATCCTGCTGAAGTACTACGAACCAGTGACAATAATTTTCATCCGGTTAATTATTTCTTCTTCCTTTTTATTCCTTATCATTTTCTTATTAAAAAAGAATGAAAAGGTAGCACATTCTGATTACTGGCTCTTTTTTTTGAGTGCACTCTTTAATCCATTTTTCTATTTCCTTGGAGAAAATTACGGATTGAAATATTCCTCCTCCACAATTGCTTCTGTGATCATTGCAACGATTCCTGTTTTTTCTCCAATCACCGCCTATTTAACCTTTCGTGAAAGATTATCCTGGATAAATATTGCAGGAATTCTGGTTTCCTTTTCGGGAATTGTGATCATGCTGATCACAAAAGATCTTTCATTGGGGATAGACAGACGTGGAGTCTTTTTTCTTGCAGGAGCTGTAACAGCTGCCCTGGTGTATTCAGTCCTCTTGCGGAAACTAACATTCAAATACAGCCCTTTGACAATTATTTCCCGGCAGAACCTGATCGGGATCTTCCTGTTTCTTCCTTTCTTTATATTTCTGGAAGCACATTCATGCTTCAATGTAAAAATCAACCAGGAAATTGTGACTTCCTTTTTGTTGCTTTCAATCCTTGCCTCTTCGTTATCCTTTGTCTTTTATACCAAGACGATCCAATTGTTCGGGATCAGCAAGGCCAATATCTTTTCGAATCTCATTCCCGTTTTTACGGCTATATTTTCCTATTTCTTATTATCCGAATATTTTTCATTTCAAAAAATCATTGGGATAATGATCGTCATTGGCGGAGTTTACTTGTCGGAAATCAACAAAAGAAAATCAGCATCCTGAGATGTTAAGTCGATTACCCGGATAGAACACGTTACAAACTCGTGCCAACCGGTGCTGCTGATTATTGCGTGAAATTCTTTAAAAACCACAATTTGTAGAGAGGATCAAGGAACTCATGTTTCCCAGGAAAGATGTCGATGAGCATGTGCCTTCTGCTACCCAGTAAAATGCATTATACATTTTTGTATAACACAAATATGTACCAAACAAACAGGTTTATTTGTATTTCTGCTTCAATATTGGCAATAAAAATGCGATATCATCTACATATCAGCCGTAATATTTCAGATTCAACTGCTTCTTCATGAAATGATCAAATTCATCAAGGTAAATGTTGGTAAATAGTTGAGAAGTGAGATACCCTATCGGAAGTCTTTTCATCTGGCTTGCTTGAAATATTTTCTATTATTCTGTATTGCATTTTTGTAATTTCCGGATTAATGAACAGTGTCTGCGTCAGAGTATGTGAAAATTTCTTGCAGATTACCGCAGATAAAGACGCTGATTCACGCAGATATGTACCAGGAAAACGAGCTTTTATATATTATCAGAGGATGTGTTTTTGATGTTTATATTGGAATACCATTACAATATAAAGACATTGCTTTTGATGTTGTGTACAGACTTGATTTGTTGATCGAAAATAAAGTGATAATTGAAATCAAATCTGTTGATATATTATTGGATATCCACCATAAACA
>CAIWTA010000214.1 GCA_903915465.1 uncultured Bacteroidales bacterium
ACGGATCTCCTGCTGTGTTTGTGTGAACTTGTCAGCATAGTTCTTCCCATCAATTTCTTTGAGGGAATCCATAAGGTTCTTGTACGCCTCCCTGAGCTTGTCATTGATCTTGACCCGGCTGTTTAGTTCATTTTTTGCCATTCGGCTATTGGTGCGGTCGGTTTTGCTTGCATCCATTCCAGTTCCTTTTGAGATATAATCATTGAGCTGATCAATCGACTTTTTTTTCCAATCAAGATCTTCTTGGAAATTCTTTTTATCGCCCTCACGATTCTTACGTGAACGTTCACGATCTTCCATTTCAGTCTTGATGACCTCCTTTAGCATTTTATCTTTGGTTTGCATGGCAATAGAAAGAATCTGGTCAGAAACCATGTCAAGACTATTATTAAGGTTCAATGAAGAATTGACAGCTTCTTCTGCAATACTTAATTGTTCAGCTTTGAATTGTACCGAATATACTTTCATTTTATCTGCAGCTTTCTGTGCCTTATCAGCAGCTTCCAAAAACCAGTCTGCAGAACTTTGGCCGGTACCCCAATATTGTTTTACAAGTTTTATTTTCTCTGCCAAAGAAGTGGCATCTTCGACAAGTTTGGCAGCAGCAGGTTTAGAATCATACAATAGTTGCATCGAAGCAGCAAGTATCTTATTTCTATCGACTTCAGATTCTGTAAGTTTTTTTGAGGCTTTCGCTTGAGCTTCGGCAATATCTTTGAGAGCGTCTTCGGAATCCGCCAGGCGGATCTTCTCCATATACTGATAATTTACTTCCTCCAGGTGTTTTGCAAGGAATTCATTGTTGACAGCTTCATTTTTAATGTTGCCTAAAAACTCCGGGTATTTCTGCCGAAGGTCATCAATCAGACGGTTACGTTCTGTTTGGCTGGTATTAGTGGCTTGTATCTGAAATACCAGGGCATTTAAACTATCTTGCTCTTCACGGTATTTCTGGGACATCGGTAATTCAAAGAGTTTCTTGACAGAATTCAGTGCCGCGGTAGCTCCCTGAACAAGTCCATCGAACATGCCATTTGTGCCAAGAAACGCTTCACCCATTGTGCGTTGTAATGCATTCCAGCTTTTGCTTAAAAGCACTAACCTTCCTTGTGTGGTTTGCATCTCTTCCTCGGCCAAACCTTTGTACTTCTTGGCGACAATATCAATGGCAGCGCCATGATAGAGTTGTTCTTTTGAAAGGTCTTTGAATTGACTTGAAAGCTTTGCCAAACCCTTTCCCAGCCTGCCTTCCATTGTTCCGTCAAGGTCTTCGACTGCCTTTTCCAGAGTCTGGCCGGTGACAACCGCAAGATCCTGGGCTGCTAAAATTGTTTTACGGATTTGCTCAGGAGTTCTGCCCTGGATGGCCAGGAATTTTTCAGCCTGTTCGATCTCAAGGCGGCTGTCTTTTGTTGATCCTGCACGTTCCTTGGCAAGAGCGATGAGTTCCTTTTGAGTAGTTTTATTTCCATCCAACACATCCAGGAGCAGCTTCTCGGCATCTCTTAGCTCAATTGCTTTCTGAATGCCGCCTTTGACATAATCTGCAATGGCGGTTATGGAAAAGGCGGCGGCCATTGCTCCTCCCATCTTCAAGGCTGCTCCTTTTAAAGAATCGAAAAGACCTCCCATGCCACCGGAATTCTTTTTCATTTCATCTCCTACTGCTCGTGTCTGGGTGCGGATTTCAGCTAACTTAGTATTGAGACCCTGAAGCTGTTTAGATTTATCAGCGAACTCCTGTGTGTTGGTTTTGAGTCCTTTTAGTTCTGCATTCAAAGCTCTGGCTGATCCTTCAATTTCTTTGAGCGTTGCATTTGCCTGCTGACCGTTAAGAATGACGGTTGCTCTGGCTTCTTCTGTCATCTTTGCCATTGCCTTACTTTATTGAAGAATCGTTAATATTTTCAGAGATTATTACTTGGGCTTTCCTACCATATTCTTTTTGTAGGATTTCAAAAAGGCGTTGTGATTCTCCATAGAACGTACGTGAATACCATTTCTTTGGTTTGCGAACGCCTCCCAACATTCTATCGCCTAAAACACGGCTTCCTTTTGATACAGGGCGGTCTCCAATTTTGGTTCCTTTGCCAACACCCATATCTAAGAACTTGCCGTAATAGTTGAAAGCAAATTCAATGCGATTAACGTTTCCACCGGAAGCGGCAATTACTTGAAATTTAAAATTACGGTAAAGATTACCGGAGGAGTTCTGCCCTACCTTCAAACGGCTCATGTTTTTTCTCCAGAGTTTAATAGTGATCTTAGCCCAGGCTTCGGCTATTTCACGTTCAGTAAGTTTAGGTTTGGAGGTTTGCATTGATAAAATTTAGAATTTAACTTTCGACATCAGGGATTATCCATTTTTCAGAATGATAATCCAGGTCAATACAATCTTGAAGTTTGAAAGAAAACATCACACCATAATCATTATCAAAGACAGGGCCTAACATTTCATGACTAACATTATTGACATTGAAGCCAGGAATGGCTTTAATGGAAAGAAGTTCACATTTTTGATGATCATACAGCATCCTGGATATGATATCTATGCCAATAGATTTCATATTATGCAGAATTATTAACTCACCTGAAAAGTCATCAACTTGATCAAGGTGGTCGATGATCAGGAACCCTCCATTAATAAAATCAAGGATATCATCAAGGTTAGGAGCTTCAAGATTTCCGGAAAGGGTGGTAAGAATCAGGGCAGGATATTTGATATTTGAGCGAAGGGCGTCCAGTGGCTCATTAATATCCATCATATAGAAATCTTTGATGTCTATATGTTCGCCTGCCAGGGTTCGGAAATACTCAACGTAACTATTAATGTCTGTCATGGGATTCGATTTTATTCATATACTCGTGATATTCTTTAGCCTTTTTATTTAAGCCGATAAAAACATTATAAAGATTAGAATTCATAATGGTTTCAAGGCTTTTATCATCGGTCTTGCCATCGGCAAGGGAGATAATCAGTGATGCCCAACCATTGTCTTCATTTGAGGAATCTGATTTTTGCTGATAAACATAAGGATATAAAGGGGGTAATGAATTCAGGATACCGGAAAAGAAAAGGAATGCGGAATACTTGATATCATAATCAAGTGCTGCAATTCTGGTGGATCGTTTCTTCAATGAGCGGTTTGTAAACTTTTGCCGGGGATCCTGATTGTCGGTAAAAGATTTGCGGACGAACCAGAACCATTTCTTTGGCCGGTATAGAACTGCCACCATTTCAGAGAGGTTCTTTTGATCTTTTGTTTTTGAAAAAGAATCGAACAGGGAATTTGCTATTGTAAATTCTCCAAATGTGCAATTCATCATGGAATCAGAGGGACCTACATACTTTCTTAAACCTATTTTTATTGCTGGCAGAAGGTTTTTGGTCAGGGAGACTTCTTTAAAAAGAAAATCAAGACTTTCACAAAGGAAATATGCGTCTTCCGGGTGGATTCGTTTAATGACTTTCTTTTTTACAGAAAGAAAATTAAACAGCGCCCTGAGCTTAAAATCCACCATGGTAAGCTGGCCATGAAACAGGCGACTGACAAATAAAATCTGTTTTTTTGTCAGTTCGTTCCAATCGGAAGGAATGAAATGTGTTTTACTATCAATTTCAACCTGGTTCATGGCAGCAATTTCCTTTTGAAATATAGAAGAAAAAGCTTAATGCCAACTATAATGACCATTATACACCAGGCTATTGCGCCTGACCATATTAAAAAATTCTGTAACCCTTTTACTTTATAAACCGGTATTTCAACTATTTTGGACTCAATTCGGGAAACACGGATGTGAGTTTCTTTCCAGGCAAAATAGATAGAACTGCTATCGATAATGGCGCCTGTGGTCAGAATGTTGTTCTGAACCGAGAAAAAAGGAACAATACGTTTGCCCGGCTTTATGTCTATTATATGCTTTACTACTACCTTTCCATTTTGGCATTCGAGCAAAGCCCTAAGCCAGCCACTATCAGCGGGCAACGGGATGAGAGAATCTTTAACGCAGGTGATGGTATCATGTTGCACAAATAAATCTGATCGAATTGCAGGCGGATATTTTTCACTGCATCTTTTTTCGGAGATACAGGCAGACATAAAGGTGGCCAGGAGCAGGATCAGGAAACACGGTTTCATCATGCTACTTTTTAAATGAAGGATCTTTAACAAAGATCAAGGCAAAGCAGAGCGGTGAAAATAAAAGAAATTCGGTCAAGGTTGCCTTACCCAAACTGACCAGGGCTAAACCTGCTATCAGCATCAGAATACCAATCAGGGTGGTTTTCCAGTTTTTAAAAATTCTTTCTTTCATATTTTATTATTTTAATAAATATCCTTCCACATTTGAAATTCTCTCACCATGATCTCCCAATGTGACTTTAATCTCTTCGATTCCTGCATCATTACGGAAAAGGTGTTCACCGATCTCTTTATGCTTTTCCATGCAGTAAGTCTCACGGCACTGCATCTGGATAATGAGGTTATCGACTGATTTTTTTAATGAGATAACACCTTTATAAAATTGGTAAAGGAAAAACCCGATGAGAGGAATTGCAATGACTTTTATGATATCAAAAGCATCCTGGAGAATATAATCAATTGGCTTCATGCAAGAAAGAATGAGTTATCGGTTTTATTTTTGAATTGGTTTCGTGTTTCAGCTAAGATTTTGCCTCCGTATCGTGTTGACTGAAAATATTCAGGGTAGAGTACATTACTGGCGTTTTCATCAAGGAATTGCTGCAAGGCTTTCAATTCGGATTCTCCGTCCTTCTGGTTGGCTTCAGCCATGATGGAAATACGATCTTTGTTGGAAGCCTGTTTTGAAGATACGTTGGCAAAAGTATTACCGGCAGTATCAAAGATACCCCAATCCAGAACATCAATTGAGATATCGAGAAGTGCGCGGGACATTGTAAGATGAGCCAACGCAGGGCGGATAAGATCCATGAGAACCTTATAATCGTCTGTAAAATCTTCTTGGGATTGCCAGGCGATTTTAAGAGCGTCATACAATTCAGCAGAAAGTGTTGGTCGTATATACTTTTTTTCCAGAGAGCGGATGATGGGTTTGAGGCTTACGAAAACCCGTCTGCTCTCGCGTATATCTACCTCACTGTTGAACTCAAATGTGCTGCGGATCAACAGGTCTTCGTCCTGTTGAATATATGAAGGGAAATTTGCCTTTTGTTCATCGAGGAATTTAAGGACAAGGTCAAGCGATATATTTGCCCTGCGGATCCAATTCTCTTTGAGGTTCTGCACACGGTACTGTGGTGCTGTTTTATGTGTTGGCGATTCAATGACCTGGATACCCTGAGAAGAAATACTTACTCCGAATTCATCTGCGCCAAGCCACAGGGCGTATAATGCCAGCGGCTTGCGAATCATTTTCAGAAGAACGGATAAATACTTGTCTATTTCTAAATCAGGATCAATAATGCCAGGATCCATCAACGCTTCCAATTCTGCATAAAGATCATCGCCGAGAACAGGTTTGATAAAAGTTTCCTGTGCTTCCTCAATATAAGGGAACCAATTATCAATAGTATTGCTGACATTTATGGATGCAGCAGTTAAAACCTGTGAAATATTATCAATGAGTTTTGTCATGCGATGTTCTGGTCTATGCGTTTAACTGTTTTAGTTGGATGGTCCTGCATGGTTTGAGAGGTATCTACGGTCACGTAATCAAAATCTATGTCCGGTGACCATTTATTGAAATCGCGGATGAAATACAATGGCTCCAGGCTGATTTGCCGATAAATTCCCATTTCTGCATTGAGTTGCCAAAAGGCTTCGCGTTTGTCTGATCCGCTTCCTGCTCCAAGATTTCCGCCGGGAAGTCCTGACCCCACCAGGCAGGGATCAACGCCGATGGCAAAAAGGATTTCCGAATTTGCCGCCTGAGAATCGGGCAAATAAGCATCATCTTTGAGCTTATTGTCGATCACGTTGATCTTCCACCCTGCCAGGTATTCACCTTTGAACTTATTGAAAAAGGTGAATGTGAGAAAGGCCTTACCGGTATTCTCAACATCTGAGAGGAAATCATTCATATCTGAAAGTACAGTTGTTCTTGCTGCTTCACGTTGTTCACGTGTATAATCGGGCGATGGATAGCGGTTTGAAAAATAATCATCTGGTATCTCAATATGATACTTGATGGTCATTTGGTTTTTCATGATAGCAAGTTTCAACTGCGGCACTTTATTAGCAATTCCGAGCCATCCGCTTTGGCGGATTCCATTCCAGACTGAAAGATGGTAATATGATTTATTGAAGGACCGGTAAAAAACCGGATACGCAAACTGCGGATCCTTGTACCGGCTTCCATCATAATTAGCAGGATTGAACATAGGTATTTTGACCAACGAACCATCGGTTTCGGTCGGGTTATAATCCCATTGAGCTGAATAGAATAAAAAAGGAATACGTGACGGGTTGACAATATCCATTTTTGCATTGCGGCAATATGCAGGGTCTTTCACAAAAACCTTATTGATCTTGTCTTTTCCTTTGTTCAGGATGAATTCAACCCAACCATTTGCAAAGACTTCCAGGCTGCCGATAAGATCGATCCATTGAAAGTTCAGCCGGTTGATTCTCAAGAATTCGACCACCTCTGGATCTGTGACCGGTTCACGGATGGGAGCGCCCAGATTGTCTATACCTTTATCGCGGTATGCAAGGATTCCGCGGCCATAATGAACTGTTTTGCGTTTTTCCAATGCGCGCAGAGCAATTGAATTCAATTCAATATCCTTGAGGACATTTTGAGGAAACAAATTATCATCACCCCAGGGAGACCAGGCATAGGAAGTAAAATCTTTAGGGATCACCACCCTTTCAGGTGCAGCATCTTCTGTTTTTTTATAGGATGTTGCAACAGCTTTTGCGCCAGGCATTAACACAAAACCTTTTTCGAGGATAATTTTTCGTTTCATCAGTAGCAGACTTTCATGTTATTGAATTCAAGGATCAGGCGGATATGAAGTTTTCTTTTCTGTCCATTGGGTAAAAGAATATTTCTTGTTGAATTAATCCAATGATTAGGGGCCTTAGAAACCTTATCATTGACAGGGAAATTCTTTTTTTCTGGAAAAATCTCTTTTCCTTGTTTTGTTTTTACAGAACATTTGCGAGCATCTTTCAATTCAATTATTTCACCACCTTGATTTAATCTACGGTTTGCAGTAATGAATTTCAAAGAGAATCTGACAGGATTACCCTGGCTGTCTACAGCTTCCATTTTATCAAGTACATCCCACAAGCGGATTAGCGTTGGATTCATACATCAATACTACGATGTCGACAATGAATAAAAAAGGACATTAATTTATTGCTGGCCTTCAGGCGGCAGCGTTTAGAGACATGAGGTTTTCATGGGCTTACCTTTGCATAAAAAATTGAGTAATAGTATCTATGACTTTGAGTGTGTTTTGTTTTAAAAAGCTAAAGGAAAAGTTATACGGGTTTTACACGGGTTCAGGTTATAACCCTGGTAAAACCCGTATAGATACATGCAGACAAATGAGAAGGAAAAAAGCCGGAGATTTGCTCCGGCCGTGCGTTAACTAATTAATTAAAATGGCAAATCACCTTTTCGTCTGGGATTGAAGGCCCTGATCAATTATATGAAGTAATAATAAAGTTTGAATTTCCATAAAAACAAGATGGTATTAAATTATTCCAACACCATTGGTATTGATTGCCTTTCCCATAATTTGATAATGTAACATGATCTGGTTTGCCATTTTTAAACTTAACCATTTCAAAGCTCATTCCTATCCAAATTTCATTATTTAACAAGCGATTAATAATTGATGGAGACCAATTAGGATGTTCTTTTCTAATTTTTATAAGTCTTAATTGGTCTTTTTTAGACAATTTATTTTCATTTTCAATTCTAATAGAATCTAATTGAGCATCCACATATTTTTTATGTAAATATTCTGACCGACGTATAGAATCATCTGATTTTATTGCAAGATATTTTTGATATTCCGATTCGCCACAACCAATCATACAAATTGTTATTAAAATAAAAATAAGAAAAAATTTAAAATCAAAATAGCTGCTATTGGTTCCATTATTGGAATTAATGTAATTGCTAACATTCTGATTGGAATTCCGGGTGGCTTTGAAGGTTTTCATGGTCTTTATATTTTGGTTAATTATGATTTATGAGTTAATTTCAACAATTGCGGTTAATTGTTGCCCTGCGTAATTCCATTGTCTGCGTTTTTAATCAATAAACCATATTAATTTCAATGTTTTTTTAACGAGAAGAACGAGTTTCCTTTACCGTAATTCAACTCTTGAAATCTCATATCCTTCATATTCAAGTTTTTTTCCTGCCTTTGGCACCTTTTTTTGATTAGCCAAGGTCTGATAAATCCAGCCTTTGGCCTTGCACAATTTTTTGAAGTTACCCCAGGCTTCTGGTCCAGGGGTAACGATCAGAATGGTTCTCATTTATTTAACAATTTCGCTGTGAACTTCTTCTCCAGTCTCATTACATACAATGCCTACATATCCGCCCTTATAATCAGCAAAGTAACTGATATTGGTTCCATTGTTCGTGTCAATGTAATTGTGGCATTCTTCGATTGTAAGAGAGAATCCATTACTGTTGCTGTTTTCGGAATCGTTGAAATTAACATCATAGGTCAGTTCGTCAACATGATAGCTATAATCACCCAGTTCGATTGAATCATCTCCTGGCGTAAAGATGGTCATTTCATCGCAATCCTGGATAGATCCGTCTTTCTGAGGAAAATAGTTCTGATCTTCTTGTTGTTGCATATACGATCAAGAATTGCTTGGCTGGTCGGTTTGCGAACTGGTGTAGCTTTCAGTTTGTCACCATCTATTGTATTAAGATTGAATGCCATTTCTTTTTTTACTTTTCCGTTATCGAAGGTTACTTCTACATATCCAGTTGATTTGGTAATGATCTTGGTAATTGTACCTTCAATTCCGCCCTTGTTGATTCTGGTTCCAATTTCGATTTTTGCTTTCATTTTGTTTGTGTTTGAATTACAAAGTAAAGATACGACATATTATCACCTAAAGTCAAGTTTATAGGTAATTATTTTACATATATATACTAATTTATTCACGTTCTAAATAACTTTCTTGTTTTTTGAGTATTTTTAGAAAAAAACACTAAAACTAATGTCATGCAACCGCAAGGCTTCGCCCTGCGGCTGCATCTGGTTCATCAATTTTGAAAAGGGTAAATTGTCACAAAAAAAAAGGTAACAAATTGAAAAACAGGAAAAATAGGGTAGTTTCACCCTCATTTTTCCTGTTTAGCTCTCGGCAGAGCACGCCCCGCCCTATCGAAGATTACAATTGCATTGATAACTTTTTTTTTCGGATATATGAAATGATACTACATATATAGTAAGATGTATATAAAAACAGGAAGGCAGGCGGGATGCTCCCCTATCGTCCAGGGAGCAATATCATTTCATTTGTCGGGTGTTGATCCCCTACTAATGGGCTGAGTAGCCAATAGAATAGATTATCTACTGCATCGGAAAGATCTGTTGCTTTCCAGCGTGGTTGATCTTTTTTTCTTTCGGAAGATTTATCTTTCTTAAACTCTTGAGGCAGGATAGGTGCATTGTCCATAGAGAAAAAGGTCTCCATTGCATTGTTCATGTTGATAAGAAAGGAAGGCAGGGATGGGTACTCACCCGAGAGGAACTTATACCAGAATTGATACTTGTCCATGTGGTGTGCTTCATAAAGTTCAGCTCTTAATTGCACTTCCCATCCGTCATTAGTTAACTGTTGCCTGACGTCGTCGAAATACGAATCTCTGGATGCAGCATCATTGCGGCGGTTGCCGTCTGATCCACCATAGAGGTAAACATAACGGTTCTGCTTAGGTTTGTAATGATCGATAAACAGTTGCACCAATACTGACAGTGATTGATTTTCAACAAAGAAGTTACGGATGATGCGGAACTCATTCAATGATCTGCTCCATTGGGCAACGATCATGCAATTTTGGGTAGTACCAAAGTCAAAGGAGATATATAAAGGTTCGATACCAATACAATCTTTATCGGCACGACAATCAAACGTGGTACATTTTGAAAGATTTTCAGCTTCATCTATAAAGCTGTACTCATAAGAATCAATATAACCGTGGACGGTTGACTTTAATAAAGGATAGAATCCGTTGGTATTCTGAATTCTTCTGATATTGAGAACCTCAAGGTCATAGATTATTTTAGGCAACACTCTTTTTAAATCCCTAAAGTACATATCTCCAAGTATCCTTCTATTCTTTAATGCCGAAGCTTCAAGATAACAATATCGGGATGGAAATTTGTTTGCCAGGTCAATGTAATCAAAAACCCAATCACCATCCGGGGTAAGAGGCATTGTGCCCAGGAACAAAGTTCCGTGATGAAATCGCAAGTGACCAAACCGGTCACGGTTTCCGCGATTTGCAGGGAGAACATCAGCATCAATGGCTGATTTTTTGAGCCTAGTACATTCATCGAAGATCATACCATCGTAGGAGCCTGATCTTGCCATTTCCGGACGATCAAAGGAATTGAATTCAACGACAAAGCCATTAATAAAATGGATGCAGTTGGTATAATCCAATGGAGGAGCATAAGGTTCAGGCCAATTGTGCTTCTTAGGCGCTTTGTGGCCGATAAAATAATGAATGCCACGGTACAGGCCACGGCGTTCAAAGTGGTCAATGATGGGTGGAAGGGATTTGGTTCGGATATGGAAATAAGTCAGTCCATTGAGGGAAATTTTACCCCGTGGCATTGCAACGTAATATTTGATGATTTCTTCAGCAATGATTGTTGTCTTTCCCACTCCCCTGCCACCAATGAATATTTTATGCGGACTATTGGAAAGTTGGATGGCCACCTGAGGATCGTTTAAATAAGGGGCTGGCTTAACTTCAGTCTGTAACATCTTCAAAGGTGGTATCATCAGCTAAAAGAATGTCCTTGTAATCAGCAATAGGTGAAGCATCAATCAATGCCATCACCTTTTTATTCAGCTTCAATAAAGCTTCCTGGGCTTTGGGATCAATGAGTTTGAAATATTCTGTGTTCAGGAAATTGTAGTTGATAGAAAGAAGCTGCACCGGTGGTTGTATCTTAGAAGGATCAGGCAGATCCATGTCTTCTTTATCAAGGTTATTGGCTTTAATGATTTTTTCCAGGGCTTTGTCTTTTGCCCTGAAATCATTTGTGACTGCAGCTTTGCGATAATCTTCGGTTGCCCATTGCGTAACAATGTTACGCATGGCTTGACGATCCATTCCGCGCACTGGGCCAAAACACCGGGTACAGTTGAAAACATCACGGTAAGCCTGGGTTTCAGAAATATCATAAGTTTTCATGAGCATCAAAACAACCTCACGAGCTACACCTCTCTGGTTGATTAGCATTGAATATGCTGCTGCCCAACGACCGCGAATCTTATCATCCTCATCGGAAAGTTTTCTATCATCCGACAGGTAATATAATTTAATCCTTTCAAGCATTGTATCAGATGAAAGTCTTTTCATAAGTCATTGATTTTGGCGTTTTGAATTAATTTAATAGCCAAAGTCTGGGCTGGCGAAGATCCAACCTGGGCCAGATCAAAGATTCCTTTTCTTATTTCAGCTTCACGCTTTAATCTTCCGCGTTGGAAAGCTCTGAAGGCTTGATTATCCTGATCCTGCAAGAGAACAACAAGTTCAGCAGGATCAACTTCAAGGATAACGGCTATTTCCTCTTTTGAAAACATAAGCGAAGCGTAGGTTTCAATTGAGGTTATGAGTGATTCGTCTTGTTCGATCAAAGGCGCTTGTATTTGAAAGTTCTTTCAATATCCAATCCCGGTGAAAAGCTGCCACTGTTTTATCGCAGCACAGAACACCGGCTTCAATACGAGGATTTCTGGTAAAGTTTGCAGAGCCTACCAAACTGATCCCCCATTGATCATTTTCAATCACAACGACCTTAGCATGGCATTTGGCTGCTTTGATGTCGGTTGTGATTTTTTGCAGGAATTGCAGTTCGGCAGGTTTGCGAATTCCATTACGGTAATCAAAAATGCCTTTAAGTTCAAGGATCAATCCTTGTTCAATGAAAATGTGTAACTGCCGAATTGCAAACTCCGAGATTGCCCAAGTAGCAAAATAGACTTTGGCCGGGCCGGTTTGTTCAAGCAAAAAGAAAAGAAGGTCATGTGATGACCAATCACCCATTGAAGCATAATGAATTG
>CAIWTA010000215.1 GCA_903915465.1 uncultured Bacteroidales bacterium
AAACTATAGTTGGTACCCGGACAGGATCACCCGGCACCCTTTGCCCGTTCACATATCCTTAAAGCTGCATGAAAATAATTGCACAAATGGATAGGGCGCGGCAGGGTCACGACACAGATAAGTGTACAAAAAAGGGGTGTTTATGTCGTTATGTATATGAATATCAACACAATGACCTTAATAAAATATGAAACGGTTTTTTCATATATCCCTAAAAAAATGGATCACAATTGCACTTTCCGATAGTGCGTGGCGGGGTCATTAAACGGACAAATGACAAAAAAAGGGGGTTTTGTTTTTATAAAATGCTATATATTAATACATTAACGATTTTTCCACTTCAATATAGATTTCTACATATGTTAATAGATTGCATATGTTATTTTAAGGTGTTTTTTATAAAACCTTAATTCATAAGTATTTCAGTAGTGCAATTGTGATTAAATAGGCTATTTTTTTGCCTTTTTTCAGCCTTTTTGGGATTTATCATTTTCATTTCATCATTTATTTGAAAACCATTAAAATACTGCCTTACCCAATCCCAGGAATCAACATTTTCAAGCACCTTTTTATAATGACAGTTTTTCACAATGGTACAATAATAAACCGCCTTGTGCATATTTAAAAGGTTATCAATTTCCTGGTCTTCCTGGTCTTCCTGGTCAGATATAATATTTAGTCCTTTTGATTTTCTTAATGACCTTACACCCTTTGTTGCTGCTGCATATTCTTCTATTTGTTTGCGGTATTTTGCGGTATCATTCAGCATATCAAAATAAGAAACGGAATTTCCTTTTCTGCTTGTCTTTATTTGCCCGTCGGTCAATTCAGACGCAAGAGATATTTTAGCAATATATTCTGATAGGCTTTCTTCGTCGGTTGCCTCTAACACTTTTTGCCCTTTCTTTTCTGATCCTGTTTTCTTTGTCCAGGAGTCAATGAGTGAATCAAACAAAGGGGTAATTTTTTCTTTGTCCGGTGACATGAAAACCGCATGGTAATGAGGTGACCAACCCGTTACAAAGGAATGGCGGATTTCCAGGGATTGAATAAAATTAGCGGATTTGAAAAGCGGTTTTAATAATCTTTCCTTTGTGATTTGTCGCCAAGCTGATTGAATGTTATTTATGAGAACCGTTAGCGGATCATTGTAAGTATGTCGAATAGTGAGAGTAACAAAGTAGAATGAACAACCGGAATTATTATGCAGCTTTATTATTTCCCTTATTTGATCCTGGCGTAACCTGGTCTTTTTATATGCACACGTAGGGCAAACCCAAACAGATTCACAATGCACCACGTTACCATATCTTTTTATCCCTTTTTCGTTACGACTGACAGTTATATATTTCCGGTATGGTACCTTTCCACATTTACATACACCCATGTATGGGAGAACTTTCCCGGCATTATCCCGTAACTTATATAGGTCTAAAATGTCTTTGGAAACACCAGTAATAACAGGCGTGGCGGCATTATTTGCGTTTATATCAAGGGAAGGGTTTTTATTACCTTTTTGGACTGATCCGGGGGGGATGCCTGGTGAACTTTTTTTAGGCTTTTTTGTCGCAAAATCGAATTTCCTTTGTAATTTTGTGTCCACTTTGATCAGATTTAACGATTCAATAGGGCTATAACTTTCCACGGGAATAGCCCTATTTTATTTTACTGAATTACAAACTTATAGCATTAATAGGCTATTTTGGAATTTTCATATTAACAATTGATATGAAAACGTTTGTAATAGCTTGAATTCAAAAGACATACACCGTTAGTAACATAATATTGTGTTCCCTTCGGTCACGGCTTTTTATGA
>CAIWTA010000216.1 GCA_903915465.1 uncultured Bacteroidales bacterium
ATGTAGTTTTTTACAAATTTTTTCATGACTTTGAGTTTTAGAGGTTAATTTATATGCAAGTGTAAATATGACCCTGGAGGGGCACTCAAGGAGGAACTGGAATACCGAACACCTGCAGGATATGCCGGGAAAATCCTTGAATGAGTGGAACTGAACCCAGTAAGGGGATTTTAGCTTAGCAGATGAATTGACCGGGAAACAAAGGTGTGAATCTTTGTAAAACAAATCCGGGAAAGAAAAGCAGAGGGTTGAAGAAATAAAGTCAGGGAAAATTGTCCTTGTCAATGATTATAAATCAGAAGACAGAATCAGGAGAAGAAAAGCAAAATACCCTGGCGATGATATGATTACAGATTTGTTATATCGAGGGATGAATTGGAATCGCGACATAATGTGTTAACTAAAAACGAGCCATCAAACCAGGGAACTATATTTCACGTATGATGTTTATAAAATCATCCAGCTTGTAAGCGCCGCTGACTTCCCTCTTTTCATATACCATAAAATAACGGTAATTGTTTCCGGCTTTGCTTGCCCAAAGATTTCCAAGGCGGATTTTTTGTTCAGCATCCAGATAATCACCTTTTGTTTCAAGGATCAATGTCTTCCCACTCTTTGTCTGAATAATGAAATCGGGGTAATGATTGATAAAGCCATTGATACAGAAGCCTTTTTTCTCAATATTCCGGGTCCAGAAAGCAATACTGTTCAGGTTTGCGATTTCATTTATGACTCTTTCTTCGTACCCGTTCATACTTCCTTCTTTCTCGTAAAGAGATTTTGTAATGTCCTTGCAAGTATCGCCGGGCGCAATTTTAACTGGCAACGTGAATGACGGCTTGATGAATACTTTATCAACATCTAAAAAATCCTTGAACTTCTTCTCCGAAAACAGATCAGAGACACTTTTTATCTTGTCTTTAATCTTTTGAATATAGCTGTAATCATGGTTTGCAAAGTCGCTGAATTGCTCGTCCGTGAAATCGGTCAATATCCGGTTGATGTATTTTTCCATCTCTTTATGAGGAATCGGGTCCATCTTACCGATCATATCAAGTATTCGTTTTGTCAGATTTTTTACCCGGCTCTCTTTTCTGAGCGGGTCAAGTATGTAAGTCAGAATGCTTTCTTTTACCTCTCCGTCGAGTTTGACAAAGGTTGGGGTGTGATCTTTTTTCGTTTCATCAAGATCAACCTTGTATAATTCTGAAGAAATACTGTCAAACGGAATGTTTGTATCAGCTTTGCTCAAAGGAAACCCTTCAAGCAGATTTTCTTTCTCAAGGGGCAATTCTTTTTCAACGTCTCCAAAAATGTCATTGGAAGGGACTTTCAAATAAAACTGAGGGAGATTTATTTGCGCTGCTTGTTCCCTGAAGATGTCCTTGATTGAATATGTTTTCACAAGTTCCTGTAATTCGTTTGGAAGTGGAATACTATTGTTTGATTCAAGTTCTGAAATTTTCTTTTCAAATTCTTCCGTTTGCCTAAGCGCTGCCTCTTCAATGTTTGAAACAGCAGATATCGGGACAGTTTCACTGATAGGAACAATCCTTGCTGGATCAATATCTATGGTAATATCATCTGCCAGAGTCTCATCTGCTAACGGAAATACTGAAAGCTGAGCTAATGGATCCACCGGACGCGTCTCCTGAATCACACCATCAACAAGTTTGTAATCCTTTTCACTGAATCCCGCTTTGTTCAAACCCCTGACAATATTTTGCAAGGTATCCATGAATTTCGAGGATGCGGTCAAAACATAGAATAAATTGAGCAATGGAAATTTATGTTTCGACACCCAGGGTTGTCGTAAAACCCTTCCCAGAATTTGTTCGACATCTACGGCAGAAGATTTATCGCCCAATGAGGCCAGGATGTATGCAAATGGGCAATCCCAGCCTTCTTTTAATGCATTCACGGTAATTATGTACCGGACAGGACAATCCGGCGACATCAGATCTTCCGTCTTAATTTCATTCAGATTGGCTGTTTTGATTTTTATTTGATCCGCAGGAATTTTTAATTCAATGAGTTTCTCCTTGAGTTTTTCAAAAGTGGTATTGTCTTCAGCCGTCCTTGGCTGAGCCTGAAACAATACAATCGGCCTGATGTACTTGCCACCGTTTTTCTGTTCTTCGATGGCATGTAATTCCAATTTTCGCTGCAATTGCAGTGCGGAATTTATCACCTCTGTGTTGTCGTGATGGTTGTAGACGATCACAGGCAACTTCACCATGTTTTCCTTCTTCAGTTCTATTGCATCGACAAAACTGATGATGTTGCTGTTCTTTCGGGGCGTTGCAGTCAGGTCAAGAATAAAACACGGGTTCAGGTTTATAAGCATTTCCACGCTTAATTCGCTCTCTGCATTGTGGCTTTCATCCACAACAACGACAGGATTAAGGTTTTGAATCACTTTCATCAGGGTGATATCATCTTCACTGCCTAAAAGAGTACCGAATGACTGGAGATTGCTGTTTTCCTGGAAAACCTTACGGTCTTCTTTGTTCCTGGCTCTCAAGCTGTCAAAGCTCAAGATAAAAATATTGAGTTGCTCTTTGACACTAGTGGAATTAAATCCACTGCCCTGCAACAAAGCAGCTTTGTCAAACACCTCAACTTTATTTCCAAAGTTGGAATTGATTTTCTGCCGGTACGGATGGCCGGAATCCCGAAGATTTTTTATTGTCTGGTCTAAAATAGTGATGGAAGGAACGAGCCATACCACTGCTTTGTTGCGGTCGTAATCAAACGCATCAAAAATTGTTTTAAGCGCATTGCAGGCAATAAATGTTTTTCCGCCCGCTGTCGGGACTTTCACACAGATATGAGGGACTCTTGCAACTGTATTTTTATAGGGTTCAATAGCTGTTCCGGGAAACGGTTGTAATGGAGTCCTTGGATGTTTTGACCAAAAATCATGAAAGGCAGTGCTGACGTTTTTCGTCTGCTGAACCAGTGAAAGATACCGATCAAGGTCATTAACAGTCTGCTGCTGGTAGGGTTTTAATTCCATTACTCCGTTTCGTTGCTGTTTTCAAATAGTTCATGTAGTTTTTGCTGCAATAATTTCTTATCCGGCAATTTTGTTGTGTATTCTGTGACCATTGTCGGGGATAAGGTTCTGCTTAAAGCATATTCAACAACTTCTGAATCCTTGTCTTTGCATAACAAAACTCCGATACTTGGATTTTCATTCGTTTTTTTCACATCCCGGTCAAGCGCTTCCAAATAAAAATTCAGTTGTCCGAGATGTTCCGGCTTAAATTTATCGGCCTTTAGTTCAAATGCAACCAGGCACTGCAATCCTCTGTGATAAAACAACAGATCAATATAGAAATCGCCGTTGCCAACCTGAACCCGGAATTCTTCGCCGATAAAAATAAAATCCCTTCCTAACTCCAAAATGAAATTTTTCATCTGCCTGACAAGTCCTTTCTGTAGATCACTTTCACTATGTTGTTCCGGCAGGTTAAGGAATTCAAAGACATACGTGTCTTTAAAGGTGTTTGCGACATCGGGATGAATTTCCTTTAGCACAGGTGAAAGTGTCTGGTTTCCTATCATAACACGCTCAAAAGCACCGCTGCTGATCTGCCTCTCCAATTCCCTCACGCTGGTCTTCTCCCGTAAACAAAGACGAAGATAGAATTCCCGTTCTTCATTTGATTTTGTTCGGGAAAGTAAAACCAGGTGGTGCGACCAACTGATTTTAGCTAAAATGCTGGCTCTGATATCACTGGTTTCCAATTGTGTCATCACTGTTGACACAATTCCAGTCGGCTGGTATTCAGGCAATTCAATTTGTGTCAACACTGTCGACACAAATTTTGATTGGGCATACGTTTCATAAAACCGTCTCATCCTGTAAAGTCCACTGCGGTTGAAACCCTTCAGATCGGGATGTTCCTTTTGGATAAGATCAGACAGTTCATCGATAGTTCCATCGCCCCAGGTTGCATTGGCAACTTTCCTGCTGATATATTCACCGACATTCCAGTAAAGGTTTATCAATTCAGTATTGACCGTCATTAAGGTGTTATTACGCACCTGTTTGATGAGAGAGATAATTTCGGTGAATTGCTTTTGTAGCATGATTTAGAATCTTGTAATGTCTCTTGGTATTTTTTTGAAGACGATGTTTCGCTTTGTCAAAAACTCTTTTGTGAGCAAACAATTGTCGGCATAAATTACATATTGTCCGGCTTTCGTTTTAACAGCGCTGAGAAACTCATGGTTCAGAGTGGTCAGGCTTTCAGGTTCGTAGTAAAAATAATATGCTGTGTCGTTGTACTTGTCCAAAAAATACTTGTTGTCCTTATGATCTGTTGGTTTTAAAGGCGCCTTGGTTTCAGTATAATAGACATAATTCCGGATTTTCTCACTTCCGACTTCTTCATTCAAATCACCCGTTTCGGTAAAAAGTAGCTGCCCTAACTCAAAATAATCGAAACTGCCACCAGTGCCTTCTTTATCTGCATAACCGTTGATGACTCGTTTCACTCTCTCGGCGGTAATTGTCTCGGCATATTCCTCCATTTCGACTAGGATAAATTTTCGATTTCCTCCATCCTGTTTATTAAGGTTCAAAACTGCATGAGCTGTAGTGCCGGAGCCAGCAAAGGAATCGAGAACAATATCTTCTTTCCCTGTACTTTGAAGAATAAATTGCTCAATAAGGGAGAATGGTTTGGGAAACTCAAAAATGCGTTCTCCAAAAATTTGTTGGATTACATTTGTTCCGTCTCTGGTGAAAATATCGTCTCCAATTACAGAAGAAAAACCTGTGACATCAGATTTCAATTCAGATAAGTATACTTTTCTTCTGGGGCGTCCCGATGCTGATTTTGGAAATATTATTCGGCCATCATCCATAAGGTTTCGCATGGTGTTCTGGTCATATCGCCAACCCATTTTAGGCTTTTTATAGATGACACCTGTTTGAGGATTTACAAAATCATAATGTAGGTTAGGTCTTTGTTTTTCATCTAATAATCCCACCATGTTAGCACTTGTCCATGGACCCCTTTGATCATTGTCAGGATTTGCATAGTTATCATTCTTTCGTTGAAGCCCGTTTAATTGGCTTCCATAACAAATAATGTACTCATGATCGATAGAGACTCTATTGATATTTCTATTATCCTTATTCTGCCTTGCTTTCCAAATAAATGAAGTAATAAACCGATTTCTTCCAAATATTTCATCACAGACTATTTTTAACAAGGAATGAACATTCTCATCGATGGAGATAAAAATAGCTCCATTGTCCGCTAATAATTTATGTAGAAGTTTTAACCGTGGATACATCATACATAACCACTTGTCATGCCTTGTCAAATCTTCACCTTCTTTTCCAACTACTTCATGCAACCACTTCTTTATTTTTGGATCATTGACATTATCGTTGTAAACCCAATTCTCATTTCCTGTGTTGTACGGAGGATCAATGTAAATACATTTTACCTGTCCTTCGTACTCGGGTAAAAGCGATTTGAGCGCTTCCAGATTATCGCCGTGAATGATCTTGTTTCCATTGCCGGTTTCAGTTTCGCCCTGCGTTCCGTTCTCAAATCCATATTTATGTTCCAATACTTTATAGGGAACATCCAGGTGATGATTAATGACTTTGTCTTTCCCTATCCAGTGTAATGTAGGCATCGTTTTTCCAGCTTCAGTTGTGGTTAAAAAGTCATTAAAAGTAAGTAAAAGATCGTTTAAATCTTCCTGTTTCTTTGTTGCATGAAATTTTAAGAAATTCATTTTTACTGATTGGATGTTCTTAAATGCCGAAATAGGAAGTCAAAAAAAGCCCTATATTTCCTGAATGAAACATAGGGC
>CAIWTA010000217.1 GCA_903915465.1 uncultured Bacteroidales bacterium
ACGGCAGCGCTCCCGATAATTCGGCAATGCTCGATGTAAAATCCACCGCTAAAGGTTTCCTGCCACCGCGGATGACCACAGCCCAGCGAAACGCGATTGCATCTCCTGCCGAAGGATTGGTTATTTACAATACCGATGAAAAAACGCTGTATGTTTACTATGGAATGGCCTGGAAGTCAATGATACCCACTCCCGCTTTTGCCTGCGGCTTAACCATCAACATCAACCACTTGGTATCCGGCGGTGTTGCGCCTGTTAATAAAACAGTTGCATATAGCACGGTGACCGGAATCCCCGGTGAACCTACAAAATGCTGAATAACCAGCAATCTTGGCTCTGACCACCAGGCAACTGCCGTGAACGATGCCACTGAGGCAACTGCCGGCTGGTACTGGCAGTTTAACCGTAAACAGGGTTACAAACATGATGGGACAACACGAACACCCAATACAACCTGGATCAGCAGTATCAATGAAAGTTCTGACTGGATATTGCTTAACGATCCCTGCGCTCTTGAACTCGGCGCCGGCTGGCGTATTCCGACAATGTCCGAATGGACGAATGTGGATGCAAGTGGAGGCTGGACAACATGGACAGGCCCATGGAATTCTGCTTTAAAAATGCATGCTGCCGGGTACCTGTTCCTCAGCGATGGTTCACTGTACTATCGCGGCTCAAACGGCTACCACTGGAGTAGTACGCAGTACGATGCCACTAACGGCTGGTACCTGTACTTCTTCAGTGGGCTCAGCAACATGAGCAACTACTTCAAGGCGATCGGCTTTTCGGCTCGTTGCCTCAGAGACTAATGTGCGCCATGAGCGCGAAGCAGCGAATGGAGCACACCATTCAAAGCAAAGCGCATAACTGTTGCAATGATGATAGATAACAAATGAGTATTAACACTTACAAACAATTGAAAGGCCTATCGGTATCGGCTATCAGGAGCAGGTACCAAACCACCGGCTGGCGCGTGTTTGAACCGCGTGCCCAGGCTCCCAGGAATAACAACAAGATTAAGAAACATAAAAGAGAAAAGCAGAAAGAGCTAAACCGATAAGAACTGAAATAATATCGTTGGTTTTCTTTGAAACCTTTAGAAAATCAATGAAAATGTTTGTAGTTATGCCAAAACCGGTAATTATTAGAAAAGAGATTATAACACCAAAAATCATAAATCAAAGGGATAAGAAACAAGGAAATAAAAGTATTGAAAATAGTGAAAGGATAAAAAAGGAAAAATGATTCTAAAAATAATATTCTGGAAAATCGGCAACCATTACCGAAACAAAAGAGGGTAACTAATTGATTATTAGCCACCCTCTGTCGGGGCGAGAAGACTCGAACTTCCGACCCCTTGCACCCCATGCAAGTACGCTAGCCAACTGCGCCACGCCCCGAGTAGGCTGCAAATTTATATAAAATTTCAAATTTTTCCTGATTTATTTTCAAATGCTGCGTTTCGGCAGTGCTATCACGGTTTCGCAGTTCCTGGTCTTCGTTCAACTTTCAAATTTCAACTTCCGGTGCAGCCTCATCTTCATCCTGATCATGTTTTTTTTAACTTTGCCGGAAAAGATTCATACAATGAGCGAACAAGTTGAGAGAACCAAATGTCTTATCATTGGCTCAGGTCCGGCCGGATATACTGCCGCAATTTATGCCGCAAGAGCTGACCTGAAACCTGTTGTCCTCCAGGGCATGCAACCGGGCGGACAACTTACGATCACTACGGAAGTCGATAATTTCCCAGGCTATCCCGACGGTGTTCAGGGGCCGAAGATGATGGAAGACCTTCAGAAGCAATGTGAGCGGTTTGGAACAGATGTCCGTTTTGGATTGGTTACAGGAGTTGATTTCTCTCAACGTCCGTTCACAATTTCTGTCGATGAAGAAAAAATTATCCTTGCAGAAACAGTTATTATTGCTACAGGTGCTTCAGCGAAATGGCTGGGTCTGGAATCAGAGAAGAAGTTCCTTGGCAGCGGAGTTTCAGGTTGTGCAACATGTGATGGATTTTTTTATCGTGGACAGGATGTTGCGATCGTTGGAGGTGGCGATACTGCTGCTGAAGAAGCAACTTACCTGGCAAAATTGTGTAAAAAAGTCTATATGATCCATCGCCGGAATGAGCTGCGTGCTTCAAAAGCCATGCAACACAAGGTTCTTCAAACACGAAATATTGAAATGGTCTGGGATAGTACGCCGACAGAAGTTCTTGGCGACGATTCAGGTGTGATTGGAGTCTTGACAAAAAATATCAAAACCGGTGAGAACCGCACTCTTGAAGTTACCGGATTCTTCATTGCCATCGGTCATTCTCCCAACACAGGGATTTTTAAAGGTCAAATTGAATTGGATGACCAGGGTTACATCAAAACTGCACCAGGATCAACCCGTACCAATATAGAAGGAATATTTGCCGCCGGAGACGTGCAGGATCATTATTATCGCCAGGCAGTGACTGCTGCAGGAACTGGTTGCATGGCGGCAATCGAGGCAGAACGGTTCCTGGGGTCATAATTTTATTTTGTTTTTTTTTAATGTAAATGCTCTTTCAACTCTTAATGACTTACATCTTTGGTCTTTGCAACAATTTGTGCTTGTACAAAATGAAAGTATTAACCACAATTGGCACATAGGTCACATTAGTATTCTCTTGGAAATCGGGAAAATATTATAATTAATATTGTTTTTTGTCCTACTTACAAATATTCGTACAACTGTAATTTTTCCGAATTCTTTCGATTTTTCAAAAAGTTTTGAATAGGTAAAACCCTATTTTTTCTATTGTGATCTATGTGCCTATTGTGGTGAAAAAGAATAACAAATAAAAATAAGATTTGTTGGTATGAATTGCCGTTTTACCTTTTAATTCTCACCCATGATTCTATTCTTCAAGAATGCTGACCGGTACTTTGTTGTGGAAACCAGTAGTACACTTATGGAAACCGACATCCGGAAACTCCTATGGCTGTTCGGGAATGCTGAAGTAATGAAAGCGAATTCGGTAGAAGGTTCTTTTGTTGGTCCCAGAAAAGAAATGATCACTCCATGGAGTACCAATGCTGTGGAAATTACGCAAATCATGGGAATCCAGGGAATCCGCCGCGTCGAGGAATTTGTTGAGAAAAAAAACAGTTCTCCGGAGTTTGACCCCATGCTGCAACATCTCTATCAAGTTATTAACCAAGAGGTTTTCCTTAGTGACAGGCAACCGGATCCTGTGCGTTTTATCACCGGCATTGAAGATTACAACCAGGAACAAGGGCTGGCGCTGAACAAGGAAGAGATGACTTACCTTGAGAAACTCAGTAAAAAATTGTGTCGTAAGCTTACTGACAGTGAGGTTTTTGGATTTTCGCAGGTAAACTCTGAACATTGTCGCCACAAGATATTTAATGGAATTTTTATCATTGATGGCAAAGAAATGCCGGAAACACTCTTTGATTTGATTCGCAAAACTTCTGAAAAAAATCCTTTCCTGTTAGTTTCTGCCTACAAGGATAATGTTGCTTTCATTGATGGACCAACGGTTGAACAATTTGCTCCAAAGGCACAGAACAAACCCGATTTCTTTTATGTGAGAGATTTTCACACTGTGATCTCTCTGAAAGCAGAGACGCATAATTTCCCGACAACTGTCGAACCGTTCAACGGCGCTGCTACAGGGTCAGGTGGTGAAATACGCGACCGGATGGCAGGAGGGAAGGGAAGTATTCCGGTGGCAGGAACTGCTGTATATATGACTTCTTATCCACGATTGGATCAGGGAAGAAGCTGGGAAAAGAAAGTTCCCGCAAGGAACTGGCTATACAAAAATCCTGCGGAAATCCTGATCAAAGCATCCAACGGCGCCAGTGATTTCGGAAACAAATTCGGACAACCGTTGATCTGTGGTTCAGTTTTGACTTTTGAGCATAACGAAGATGACAAAATTTTTGGCTATGATAAGGTGATCATGCTGGCCGGAGGTGTTGGCTATGCCAGGAAAGAAGACAGCCTGAAAGAGTTGCCTGAAGCAGGTGAAAAGATCGTCATCCTGGGCGGAGATAATTACAGGATCGGTATGGGCGGAGGCGCGGTATCATCTGTCGCTACCGGCCAATACGATAATACTATCGAACTCAATGCAGTGCAACGATCGAATCCGGAAATGCAGAAAAGGGTGTTCAATGCAATCCGTGCCATGACAGAAACGGATCGTAATCCTATCGTCTCCATTCATGACCATGGAGCAGGCGGACATCTGAACGCACTTTCTGAACTTATTGAAGAGACTGGCGGAACCATTGAGATCAGCCGTCTTCCAATCGGAGATCCTACACTTTCCGATAAGGAGATCATCAGTAATGAATCTCAGGAAAGAATGGGCTTGTTGATTGCTGAAAAAGATCTTCACTTTTTGGAAGAAATTGCCGAACGGGAAAGAGCCCCAATGTACGTTGCAGGTCAAACTACAGGGGATCATCAACTTGTTTTTGAAGACAGCCGCGAAGAGACTCAACCTATCAACCTGAAACTGGTCGATTTCTTTGGCAAACCACCAAAGACTGTCATGGTTGATTCGTCACGTGTTACGCGTTACGCATCACTTGTATACGATACGTCAGAGTTAAGTAATTATTTGAACGAGGTGTTGCAGCTTGAAGCAGTTGCCTGTAAAGACTGGCTTACAAACAAAGTAGACAGGGCTGTTTCCGGAAAGATCGCGAAACAACAATCTTGCGGCACGATACAGCTTCCTTTGAATAACCTGGGAGTGGCCGCACTGGATTACAAGGGATCGAAAGGAATTGCGACTTCACTGGGACATGCCCCGATTGCTGCCCTTATTGATCCCAACGCAGGCTCAAGGCTTGCCATAGCAGAAGCACTTACCAATTTAGTTTGGGCTCCTTTGACTTACGGGTTGAAAGGTGTTTCGTTGAGTGCCAACTGGATGTGGCCATGCAGGCAACAAGGAGAAGATGCACGGTTGTACAGTGCTGTCAAAGCCGTCAGTAATTTTGCTTTAGAACTGGGCATCAATATTCCTACCGGTAAAGATTCACTCTCTATGACGCAGAAATACCCTGATGGCACGGTTGTCACTTCTCCGGGTACAGTCATCATTTCTGCAGTGGCGGAAGTTGAAAATGTACGGCGTGTTGTAAGTCCTGCATTGATTGATAAACCATTGTCATCACTGATCTACATCGATTTTTCAGGAGATGATTTTCACCTTGGAGGAAGCAGTTTTGCACAGATCTTAAATTACGTGGGAGATATTTCTCCTGATATCAGTGATGCAAAGTATTTTGCGGCAGCATTTGGTGCTTTACAGGAATTGATCAGTGAGAATAAGATTCTTGCGGGTCATGATGTTTCGGCAGGAGGATTAATCACAACATTGTTGGAAATGGCTTTCCCGGAACCGGCCCTCGGAATGAAACTGGATCTCACTTCCTTCGGTAATGTGGATTTGATTTCCCTTTTATTCAGTGAGAAACCAGGTGTGGTTATCCAAGTTGAAGATGCAGAGGAAGCCGGAAAAAAACTTCAAAAAGCAGGGGTAAAACTCCAGTTGATTGGTAAAGTGATCAGGGAACACAGGATTTTCCTGAAAAAAGGAATTGCGGAACATATTTTTGAAATTGATCACCTGAGAGATGTATGGTTCAAGACTTCTTATCTCCTGGATCGCTGTCAAAGCGGGGAAAAGCATGCACTGGAACGGTACAGGAATTATAAGGAACAACCGCTGGAGTTTCGTTTTAATAAGAGTTTTGTCGGGAAAGCAAAACAATTTGGAATTGACTTGAACCGGAGAACTTCTTCAGGTATTAAGGCTGCCATCATCCGGGAAAAAGGAGCCAACCGTGACAGGGATATGGCCAATGCCTTGTACACCGCAGGTTTTGATGTCAAGGACGTACATATGACAGATCTCGTCTCTGGTCGTGAAACTCTGGAGGATATTAATTTCATTGCCTTTGTGGGTGGATTTTCAAACTCCGATGTGCTGGGTTCCGCGAAAGGGTGGGCTGGAGCATTTCTCTACAACGAAAAAGCCAAAAAAACGTTGGATGATTTTTTTAGAAGAAACGATACTCTTTCCCTTGGTGTCTGCAATGGTTGCCAGTTGCTTGTTGAACTTGGGCTGATCTATCCTGATTATGATAAACACCCATGGATGTCATGGAATGATTCGCATAAATATGAATGTGCTTTCGTTGCCCTTGATATCAAGAAAAATGATTCAGTTATGCTAAGTACCCTGGCAGGCTCAAAACTTGGAATCTGGGTAGCACATGGAGAAGGCAAATTCAACTTCCCGGGTGACGAAGAACAATATCATATTCCTGCGAAATTCCACTATCACAATTATCCGGGCAACCCCAACGGGTCACAATTTGATGCAGCTTGCATAACTTCCTCTGATGGTCGCCACCTGGCCATCATGCCACACCTGGAGGATTCCATTTTTCCATGGCAATGGCCATTTTACCCGGAACACTGCCGGGACAATGAAATAACACCATGGATCGAGGCCTTTGTCAATGCAAGATTGTGGGTAGAAAACAAATACAAAAAGAACCAATGAGAATCGGAAATGAATGATTGCTTTTCTTGGTGTAACTTCATGATACCTTCGTGGTATAAATGAAGGAATGTTTTATTTGTTATTATTACCTGGTGGAGTTGGAGGGAATCGAACCCTCGTCCAAACAAGCTGCAAAACTGATTTCTACATGCTTAGCTTTTTATTGATTGTCGGGAACAGGCCGGTAAAAAGCGAACCTATCTGATCCGTATTCTCTTAATTCTCATTCCGACACCGAGAACTTGGCAGAACCAGCTCAACTTTTTTGATGCCTCGTTCGGGACACCGTTGAGCAAGGTTTCCCGGGAGACAATCGGCACTTAATTTCTAAAATTAAGCAGCCAATCTGTAAGAATAATTGTCGCCATTTATTGGCTGTGTGAATTGACGTTTATCGAGACCTGTTCACAACGCTCGGCATGCTTACAACTCCACTTTCTTGCTGTCAAATCCAGTCAACCCCAAAATGGAAATTACGGTAAATGACTTCCGTTTTGCAAAGATACGAAAAAACCGGATGTTTTATAAATGGAGTAAAGTGTTCACAAAACCAGAGAGGTTGTACTCACTGTTAAAAATCTTGTAAAGTTCTGCTATGATCGGAAATTCAGTATTTACATTCATAAATTTTGATATCTCTTCATAAAAAACATTCACAGCAACTTGACCTTCCAATACAAGCTCATGAGAGACATTTTTTGTGAAGAATCCTTTACCAATAAGTAATCCCAATGTCCTGTTTCTGCTTAAATCATTCAATGCGGTTAAAGTAAAATCCCCATAACCACAATATTTGAATATTGTCTCCTCTTTCCCTCCAAATTGAACAAGGATTTTTCGCATCTCGTTAAATGCTTTTGTAAGAAAGAGGAACCGTATGTTTGGAGAATTATAATGAGCATCGACAATACCCATACCAATTGCATAGATATTTTTCAGGATGCTTAGAATTTCGATTCCTTCAAGGTCATCAGAGTGATCTAAGTAAATGGAAGTCCCTTCAAAAACAGAAGAAATGATTTCTACTTCTTGTTTATTCTCAGCTCCAAGTGTAAATGCTGTTGGAACACGGTTGATTATTTCTTTTGCAAAGCTGGGACCTTTCAGAGTACAGGCTGGATTCCGGAATTTTTCCTTCAGGCATTTGATTATGGTCTTATGTTCATTTCCAAAACCTTTTGCAAGATTCACTAAAATTGCACTTTCCGGAATATATTTCCGAATGCTTTCCATGTAATCCATCATGCCTGCAGAAGGGATAGCAAGAAAAATGACATGAGAATCTCTCAGCCCATTGCTATCCGTATCGGCCTTTAATAATGGGTTCAGGCGAATTGCAGGAAAATATTTTGTGTTCAGTGATTCCCTGTTAATGGAGTCTACTACATTTTGCTCAATTGAATATAAAATTACCCGATGATTGTGATTATCCAGGATAATATTTCCCAGCGCAGTACCAATTGTTCCTGCGCCAATAAAAGAAATATTAAGTTTATTAGGAGTCATAAGCCCTTAATTTCCCCGGCTATTGTTTGTCATTTATCGGCAAAATAATTGTGAAACAAGCACCATCTTTGCTTTCAATACTAAGTTTTCCATCAAGTTGTTCAACCAAAAGAGTAAGAATCTGGTTGCCCAAAGTGTTATCTTCGTTAAGTGTAAAATTCTCAGGAAGGCCTACTCCATCATCCCGGATAATAAGGCGTCTTAACTGCAGCTCAGGATTTTCGTCACCGGGAGGAAGTGATTTAAATTCAATCCAGAGATTTCCGGTATTTTTTCCAGGAAATGCATATTTGAAAACATTAGTTATCAATTCGTTAACAATCAATCCCAAAGGTAATACAATAGTAGAATCAAGAACTTCGTCATCAAAATTTGTGTGAACCTTTACACGATTGTCATTAAATGTAACCGAAATAATATTTACAAGATTCAAAAGGAATTTCCCGATTGGAAGGTCTTTGATATTTCGCGTAGAATAAAGCTGTTCATGGACTAAAGCCATTGTAAGTACGCGAGATTGCAGGTCGGTAAACAAATCCAGTACTTTTTGATCTGAAATGGCTCTTTTGTGCATACCTGTCAGACTAGCGAGTATAGTGAAATTATTTTTCACCCGGTGATTGACTTCCCTCATTAAGAATTCTTTCTTTTTCGCCGAATCTAACAAGGTTTGCTCTTGTTCTACCTGTTTTGTTACATCTCTCATTACAGATATCATCTCGATCAATTCTCCCGTGGCGGGATCTATTATCGGATTTACGTTATTTTGTGCCCAAAAGCACTTACCATCTTTCCGTATTGCCTGATATAACATTTTTACGGGTTCTTTTTTTTGTTTTATTTCAGCCAGGGTTTTTTGAAAAACTGGTACTGAGTCCGGGTGAATAATTGACAGAATGTCGGGAATAGCCAACAATTCCTGGGGCGTATAGCCCCAAACATTTTCACATGAAGGAGAAATAAAATTTCGTTTTAGCTGTGGATCAAACCTAGAGATCATATCAAGTACATTGTCTGTTATGAACCTATAATTTTTCTCACTTTGGAAAAGTTTCTGCTCAATTTGGCTTCGTTCATAAATCTCCTTTTTTAAGCTGATATTCAACGCTTCCTCTGTTTTTTTTGCTTTTCTGCTTTTCACCAGAACGTAATAAATTAATAAACAAAGGATTAACATAAAAAAGAACAAGAATAAGAATAGGAAAAAGAAAGTTGTTTTCTGCTTAATCTGTAATTTTTGTAAGGCATTCTCATTTTTTAATTTAACAGTTGATTTCTCTTGATCACTGATTGCTTGATTGGTCAGGTAGATATATAGATCTTTTCGATTGTTCTCATTATTAATGCTGTCTTTGTAATCCGAATATAATTGAAAATATTTTACTGCAGATGGGTAATCCTTTTTACTATTATAAAAATCAAATAAACCTTTGTAACCATTTACCAACAGGGAGTTGTTTTTAATTTCTTCAGCCATTTTAACGCCACTGGCCAGGTAAAACAGAGCAGAATCTTTTAAACCCATTTGAAAATAAGCATGACCAATGTTTAGCAAGGAACTTGCATATTGGTCAGTCTGATTAAAATCGTTCCTTGCCTTAAGAGCTTTGAAGTTATATTCCTGAGCGATGGAATATTGATTCATCAAACCATGTACGTGGCCTAT
>CAIWTA010000218.1 GCA_903915465.1 uncultured Bacteroidales bacterium
ATCCTGAAGCCTGCGGAACAATATCCCAAAGATAGAATTGTTGACATTGATGGCATCCTTGCAGAGCTGAAGGCAAAGGATGATGCTTACAAAGTTTCAATCGCGAAAGCCAATCAGCTATTGGCCCAAAAAACTTTTAATGACGCAAGAAGCGAGTACCAGAATGCAAGTTCTATTAAACCTAATGAACAATTTCCAAAAGATAAAATAGCTGAAATCAATAAACTCCTTACGGATATCAAAGGGAAAAAACAGACATATGATGAGTTGATTTTGAAAGGGAATGATTATTTTGGATTGAAAGACTACTATAAGGCAAAAGACACCTATCAGCAGGCAATCCTGATATTTCCGGAAGAAGCTTATCCAAAGGAAAGATTGAGCAGGATCTCGGGCGTGATTGACAGCATTTACAGGGCTAACAAAGGTCTTTACGACAAAGCTATAGCAGACGGAGATAAGTTCTATACCAATATGACTTTTGACAAGGCAATTGACGCATACACGGAGGCTCTGTCTTACTTACCTATGGAGAATTACCCTAAGGAGATGTTGGGTAAGATCAAAAAAACAATTACTGAGAATGCTATTGTTGATGTACTCAAAACCGCCATTGTCATTCCAAAAGATATTGATAAGCAGTTTTCATTCACGCCTGTAAGTATGGCTTCGCGCAAAAACAATTTTGTGTACGTGAAGATCCGAAACCTTTCGGATAAACCATTTAATGTATTGATTCGTTATGGGAAGGATAAACAAACCAATGGTGGCGCCGTAATCAAGAATCTCGCTGCAGATGGAAAGACCAGCGACCGCCTCATTAGCGTCAGGGATCAGGATCCATGGTATCGTGAGGATAACAATTGGGTCAGTCTTTATCCGCAAGGTGGTGATGTGGAAGTAACTTTTATACAGATTTCAAGGGCAACGCAATAATAGAACTTTTGATATTCGACTCTTCAACCCATCAACCAAAACATCAATTTGCTTTCAATTTTTTCTGAGGGTAAATAAGGTGATTTCCGGAAGAATTCCAATCCGACCAGGGTATCCGATTGAGCCAAGACCACGATTGACATATAGATATTGAGGATGGGAACCTGGGACCGGCTTTGAATACAACCCGCCCCATTGGTCGTATAAGTATTGGGCAGGGCTCCATCGGAGACCGCAGCATTCTATCCCCAGCTGAAAACCATGTGTATGTCCGGAAAAACTGATATCAATATTCCTGTATTCGCAGCTAACGATGTATTCCCAGTTTGATGGATCATGCGTCAGTAAAAGCTGGACAGCCATGTTTTTATATCCGTGCTGTGCTTTTCCAACATCTCCAAGTTTCGGGAATCGCTTGGTCTTCCCCCAATTCTGAACTCCAAGGATGGCAATGGAATCATTATTAACTTTAAGAATGTAATGTTCATTCAGTAGCAGTTTCCACCCTAACTTATGGTAAAAGACAAAAAGATCTTTCAGGTTTTTATCCTTTGCTTCAGCAGAAGGCCAGGCGATATAATCCCCATAATCATGGTTTCCCAGGACTGTGAAGACACCCAATCTTGAAATAAGATGAGATAGGATAGTCTTAAAAGGGAGAACATCATCGGTAGAATAATTGGCTATATCCCCTGTAAAGAAGATCAGGTCAGGATTTAACTCGTTGACAATCCGGACAGCTTCTTCAAGTTTTGCATGGGAGCTCCAGCTTCCCAGGTGAAGGTCGGATATTTGTACAATCTTTAATCCATCGAATGATTTGGGAAGTTCCGGGAGGATCAGGGTTTCTTTTCTGATCTGGAAATCATAGTTCCACCAAATCATTCCAAGAACCATCAGAATTAACAGAAATCCCCCAGTTAGCCAGCCAGTAATTAAAACCCATTTATTTCTTAGGAAATGGCTAAAACCAGCGCCTTTACCCTGAAAAAACGCATTGCTCCAGAAGCTGAAGATCCTGAGAATATCAGCGAAAACAAGAAAAATTATTGGGAACGCTTTGCAGATATAAACTGTTAGGATAGCACCGGGAATGTATGTACGTAATGAAATATTCCAAGATATAAATGGTACCAACATTCCTGTGATGATCGAGGATGTAACTAACATCAATGGGAACCAGTAAAGGCCTGAAAGAGAATACATAAATATAGTCCTCAAGCGGTAAACCCAATCTTTGATTGATAACCAAAGATACCCATCGAGAATCATCAGGACCAGTAGGGTAGGGAGGAGGCTTGCATTTTTTGGGAAGGCCCTGATTAAGATCAGAAAGATGACCAGTGCTAAGCAAAAAAGAAGGCAGAAGAAAAACGCTTTTCTCATTTATTCTTTACGTAATTCACCAACCCTTTTGCTTCAAAGATTTCCATCAGCTTACCGGGCAAAGGAGCAAACGGGAATTCAAGTTTCCCAACACGAATTTTTCCATTTGAAAAATCAATTGAAACATTGTCGCCCTGGTGAAATGCCTCAACGGCTTCAGGTACCAGCAATATAGGCAATCCTTGATTTACCGCGGATCTGTAAAAAATACGATTTACAGATTTGCAGATAACTGCTTTGATGCCTGCATGAGCTAGTCCCACAGAAGGGTGTTCCCGTGAGCTGCCACAGCCAAAGTTGGCTCCGGCAAAGATGATCTCTCCAGCTTTCACACGTTCGGAAAAACTATCATCAAAACCCTTGAAGAGATGTGGCATAATTTTTTCTGGTTCAGTGCTCTGGACATTATAAGTAAGATTTCCTGCGAACATCTGGTCTGTATTCAGGTTGTCGACATCCGCATAATTCCATACTCCGCCTGAATATCGATCTTCTCCAGCACGGATATCAACAGTGCTGCTTTGCGGGGCATGAAAAGGAAATTTATCACTGCTGGCAGTTCCCCTGGGGTCGGTGATTTCTCCATGTAATGCTGAAATCGCAACAGTGGCAGGTGAAGCAAGGTAGATGCTCGACAGGTTGTTTCCCATTCTTCCTTTGAAATTACGGTTTGCCGTTGATATCACGGTGTATCCATCTGCAGGAATGCCTTGTCCGGTGCCCAGACATGGCCCACAGGATGAGGAAAGCACGTTGGCGCCAGATTCCATAAAGATGTTGATCAGTCCTTCCTGTAAGGCCTGTAAATATATTTCTTTAGACGCAGGAATGATCTGCATTTGTATGAATTTAGGTAGTTTCTTACCTTTCATTATAGCAGCAGCTTCACGGAGATCTTCAATTCTTCCATTGGTGCATGTTCCGATCAAAGCCTGCTGAACTTTTGTACCCTGGACTTCAGAAACAGCTTTTACATTATCTACATGATGGGGTGCAGCCACAACGGGAAATACTTCTTTCAAGTCGATCTCTATTTCTTTCAGATAGGATGCATCAGAATCTGCCCAGCAGCCTTCTAGTTTTTTGCCGAACCATGCTTCCAGCACTTCATCCGCAGGGAACACAGCATTTTTTGCTCCCATTTCCGAAGCCAGGTTAGCGAGTACCATGCGGTCAGAAATGGAAAGGGTTTTTACGCCATCACCATGGTATTCGATCGACATGTAGTCTGCACCGCTACTTCCTATCATTCCAATGATCCAAAGAGCCAGGTCTTTTGCATAAACGCCATGTTGAAGTTTTCCTTTCAGGTTAATCCTGATGGTTTCCGGTACCCTGAACCAGGTTTCTCCTTGTTTCCAAAGGCCGGCAGTTTCTGTTCTGTCGATGCCGGCAGAAAATGCATTGAATGCTCCGGCTGTGCTTGTATGGCTGTCGCTGCCCACAATTATCATTTTTGGCTGGGCATAGAGAGACATGAGTTGGTGGCAGATCCCATTACCCACATCATGGAATTTTTGAATATTAAATGTTTCCACAAAATTGCGGATTGCCTGGTAATCATTGGCCAGTTTGGAATTTGTAGGAGGTGCATTATGATCAAGTATGATCACGAGGGCATCAGGGTTAGCGATCTTCTCACCACCCATTTTTTTAAATGTGCTGTAGATACTTGAAGTATTGTCATGCGACAAGATAAGGTCAGGAGATGCAAAGACGATAACTCCTGCAGAAGCTTTTAATATTTTTTCGGCAAATGTCTGATGGCTCATATTATTCAAGTTTGAATTTGGTCAATGTTAGATGTTCGACTTTCGACTTTCGACTTTCGACTTTCGACTTTCGACTTTCGGAAAATGGCGACAAAATTAAGAAAATCTGATAAAAATCACATCACCTTTTTATGGTTCCTCAGTAGAATACACAATTATGATGGATTTTTTTTACCACAATAGACACATTAGGTCACAATAGAATATTTTGATTGTTTTAAAGGATTAAGAATAATGGTTTCCTTTGTGAACATAGTGTTGTCTTTGAGTCATTGTGGTAAAATTTTAATTATTTATAAAAGTAAAATGTCTCTTCCCCTATTAGATTTCATAAATAGCCTAATGTGACCTAATGTGCCTATTGTTGTTAATTCTTTGAATTTATTTGGTGGATTATGATATAATAAAAACCGGATACCGAACATAGAAAATCGAAATAATTATTTGCATAACCGAAATGATTTCCTACCTTTGCACCCCCAAGTTCAACAACCCGAGTAGTCGGTGGGTAGAATCCGCTTCAGCCTCTTAAGGAAAAAGATTCCTAAGTTTGCTTTGGGGTCGTACCTGAAAAAGTTCAGGATTCTTACTGGAGAGGTGGGTGAGTGGCTGAAACCAACAGTTTGCTAAACTGTCGTACGGGAAACTGTACCGGGGGTTCGAATCCCCCCTTCTCCGCGAAGCGGGTGTGTATTTGGGTTTGAGTGTGGGTGTGTAAAAGAAATTTTATGTTTGATTTTGAGAAGTTGGATGTTTACCAGATTGTAAAGAGTCAAAATCTCAAAGTTCTTTCTATACTCAAGACAAATAAATCGATTGATCCCTACATCATGGATCAATGGAAAAGAGCCAGTCTCAGCATATTGTTCAATCTTGCTGAAGGGACGGGCAGAATGGCAGAAGCAGATAAGCGCCATTTTTTGACAATAGCACGTGGGAGTGTTTACGAGTC
>CAIWTA010000219.1 GCA_903915465.1 uncultured Bacteroidales bacterium
ACCGAGATCTACACAGGCGAAGACACTCTTTCCCTACACGACGCTCTCCGATCTGGTTGTTCTTTTCACCTGGAAAAGAAAGTTCCCAAATTTAATCTTTATATGGGTCAATTCCCCTTAGCTTACTGCGCGTTTATTTTTTGAGAATGCAGGAATTTAGAATGCAGGAATTCAAATACCCCGTTGCTTGCTGCGTTGTGGCGACGAGGCCGTCCGGCCTGAGGGCAATAATGGATAGAAAAGTATTGAAATTTTTAATCAGTCTCTAACCTGGTTAATTCACAAAATGTTAGTATTTGTCCTTTTCTCTGTGATTCTTAGTGTCTTCTCAGTGAACCTCAGTGTAATTTTCTTTCACAGAGAACCACAGAGGAAAATGCACAGAGAGCCACAGAGAGAATTTTCATGAATAAATCAGGCTAAATGTTTCGTTTTGTCCAGATGATTATTTTGAACTATTTCCCGCATCTCAAAATAAGAACCAGATGCTAACTCTCAAAATTGACATTTTCGTAAATTTCTTTGTACCTTCGCTATTTCGCGCCTGATTTTACACAGAAAACTAATTAAATTTGTAATCTGCCAGTGGGGATCTTAAATATTTAATACGAATGGAAGAATTCTTAAAGAATAGAACTTTCACAAAAGGACTCATAATTTCGTCTATTGTAATTGTTTTTCTGGTAGACTGTGTGCTTCCAACAGGTATAATTGTATGGATTTTCTATTTGGTTCCAATTGGGTTTGCTTCTATTTATTTAACAAGGCGGGTTTCTTTCCTCATAATTGGTATTTGTGCAGTACTCTTGTTTTTTGTAGTTCTTCTGGCACCTTCGGGTAGAGCCACCCTCCTTGAATATGCAATATTTAACCGCTTCTGTGGAGTTGTAGCATTTCTTATTGTCCATTCCCTGATTGTCGCTCTTCAAAAAACTCATAAACAGATTCGTGATATAAATATTCGGTTTGAAACTGCTGTAAAAATCTCCAACAGCGGAATGTGGGATTTTGATATTAAAAACAATATAAATGTCTGGGATGATAACATGCTGAGATTATACAATTTTGATTCTCATACCATTTCAACTCCTTATGATTTTTTATCAAATCTTCTTGATCCTCGTGATTCCGAAAGGGCTACTCAAGCATTCAAAGATGCCCTGGAAGGAACGAGTGATCATTATGACGATTCATTCCCGATTATTGGTGGCGACGGAAAGAAAAGGTTTATCAGAAGTTATTGCAGGATAGAAAGGAGCAATGATGGAAAGCCTATTAAAGCTATTGGAATGAATATAGATATCACACAGCAAAAAATCATTGAAGATGATTTACAGAAGCTGAACTTCGAGCTGATACGATCCAACAAAGAGCTTGAAAATTTTGCGTATATCGCCTCACACGACCTCCAGGAACCCTTACGGATGATCTCCAGTTTTTCCCAGTTGCTCGAAAAAAAATATTCCGACAAACTGGATCAGGAGGCCCATGAGTTCATCAAATTCGTTGTGGATGGGGCAAACCACATGCAGCATCTGATCAATGACCTCCTGGCATTTTCACGGATCACAACCCAAGTTGTTGAATGTAAGGCGATAGATTCAAATACCCCTGCTAAACGGGCAATCGATAATCTTCAAATGAAAATCGAAAGTTGCAACGCTGTTATTACAATTGGCGATTTGCCTGTAATTTGCGGAGATGAGTTGCAGCTCGAAAGGTTATTTCAAAACCTGATTGATAATGCACTGAAGTTTTCAGTCAACGGAAACCCCACAGTGGAGATAAGTTGTAAACCTGATTTTAATGCCTGGTTGTTTGCTGTAAAGGATAATGGAATAGGAATAGTAAAAAAGAATCAGGACAAGATATTCGAGATCTTTCAAAGGTTGAATCCACGCGATAAATATCCGGGTACAGGCATCGGCCTGGCAATATGCAAAAGAATTGTCGATCAGAACGGCGGAAAAATATGGCTGGAATCAGAACCAGGTGAAGGAACTACATTCTTTTTTACAATCAAGAAATAGAAAGGAAAAAACGATGAATGACAGAACAGCATTAACCCCTATCAAAATTCTCCTTGTGGAAGATAACCCCGGAGATGTCCTTTTGACTACGTTGGCAATGAATGAGAGTAAAATGAAAATTATCATCGATAATGTGACAGACGGAGAGCAAGCTGTGGAATATTTAAAAAAAGAAGGGAAATATGGCGATGCAACAAGGCCCGACCTTATCCTGCTCGATCTGAACCTTCCGAAAAAAAGTGGTTTTGAAGTATTAAAAGAGATCAAAGAGGATGAAGAGTTAAGAAGAATCCCTATAGCTGTACTTACAATGTCAAGAGCAGAGGAAGACATTCTTCGCTCCTATAATCTTCATGCAAACTGTTTTATCTCTAAGCCTATCGATTTTGAACAATTTTCTAAAGTGGTTAAATCAATTGAAGACTTTTGGTTCACGATAGTAAAATTGCCAAATGGAGAAAAGTGATTTGACGCATCAAACTATCCGCATCCTCATTATCGAGGATAATCCGGGAGATACCAGGCTGTTTAAAGAGTATCTAAAGGCTGATTCTACAGTAAAATATGATATTTACGTAGCGGAAACCCTGGCCGAAGGTATGCACATCCTGCAGAAGCAATCGATCGACATTATTCTCACCGACCTGGGACTGCCAGATAGTAAGGGGCTTGAAACATCCACTGAGATCTTGTGTGCATACCCTAAAATCCCGGTTATTATCACCACCGGGTTAGATGATGAAAAGCTGAGCGTCGAATCAATCAAGATTGGTGTCCAGATGTTTCTGTTAAAAAATATGATTACGCCCAGTTCGCTGGTCCAAGCAATAAAATTTTCAATCGAACGAAAAAAAATTATCGAAGAATTAAAGCAAAGCCATGAAGAGAATCTTGCCATCGTGAACGCCTTGCCTGACCTTTTATTTGGGTTGAGCAATAAAGGCACTTTTATGAAATATTTCTCTCCCATTGTTGCGCAATTGCTTGAATCGGTTGATCAATACCTGGGTAAAAAAGTTGATGAATTTCTTCCTGCTAATCTCTCTTTGCAGATCATTCATGCCATAAAACAGACAATTCAAGTCAACGAACTGGTGACCTTTGAATATGAATTATTATTAAACGAAGTGAAGCGGTATCTTGAATTCCGGGTAGTCCCACTTACCAACCAGGAGGTTCTTGTCTTGGTTCGTGATATAAGTAAGCGTAAGCAGGCAGAGGAAGCATTGGTGCAATCTGAAGCCATGTTCCGCAAGTTACTGAATACTTCTCCCGAAGCCATTATCAGGATGGATCTGAAGAACCGGATCACTGCATTTTCTGATGTCGCTCCGGGAATCTTGGGTTATGAAAACACTTTTAATCTTACTAGCGTTCCTTTTACTCAATTCATTTCGGATGACGAGAAAGTGAAGATGCGGGACATCCTGAAAAGAACCATGTCAGAAGGTTTGATTCATAATGTTGAAATCGTACTTATAAAAAATGATAAATCAACGTTTCTTGGCGAAATAAGTCTGGCCTTGATCGAGGAAAGCAACGGGAAACCCAATGGTTATATCGCGATCATCAGGGATATTACTACACGCAAGAGTATGGAAATGCAGATGATCCATAATGCACGGATGCTCAGTCTGGGAGAAATGGCAGCAGGTATTGCCCATGAGATCAATCAACCGCTAAATATCATTTCTATAACTTTGGAGAATCTTATTCTGGAGGTTCTTGAAAACAATTCCACAGATGAGAAATATATCAAAATGAAAGCGGAAAAGATCTTCGACAATATAACCAGGATGAGGAACATCATTGATCATATCAGGTCATTTTCACGTGAACATGATGATTTGATCCATGGCATATTCAATATTCATGATGGTATTACGAATGCAATTTCTATGGTGGCTGAACAATTCAAGCACCGGGCCATCGATCTTGTCCTCGATTTTGATAAAAAAATTCAACCTTTTCCCGGAGATATTTACAAATTTGAACAGGTTATCCTGAATCTCGTGACTAACGCCAAAGATGCCATTGAAGAGAAACAGAAGGGAAATAAGACTTCCGGAAATAAATTTGTAAAGATCTGTACACGCCAGGATGAAAAATCCATTTATGTGGAAGTTGAAGATAATGGGATCGGGATAAAATCAGCAGAAATCGAAAAAGTACTGATGCCATTCTATACTACCAAGGATACTGGAAAGGGTACCGGGCTTGGATTATCCATCTCCTACGGGATCATCAGGGAGATGCAGGGCACGATTGTAATTTTAAGCAAAAGAACAGTAGGAACCACCATCCAGATCACGCTCCCGCTGAATCCTGAAAAGCCGGCCAGGCAAAATTAACCCGGGTACATTTTTCCCCATTTTCCGATTGGCAATAAATTTTAGGGAATGAATTTACAATCCTTGAATAGGAAACCAATTTCAATGCAAAGCAAGTGAACTTTCAATCAGGATGGCCACGTCGTGGCTGAATCTCAATAACCGTAGGTGAAGCCCACGGATTTAAAAAGCAGCTGTCGACAAGGCAATATATGGTTCTTCAACTATTTTATTACAACTTTTCCTCGACCAATCGGAAAGCCATCATCGGTTGTGACAGTGTAAAGATAAAGGCCTGATGGGAAATTTTCTCTTGAAAAGTTCGAAAAACCAGATGTGATCTGGAAATTAACGATCTTCCTTCCCAGGTAATCAAAAAGATCGAATTTAAGTTGATCTCCCGGAAAACAGTTTTCCACAATAATAGTTCCCTGGGTTTCTATCGGGTTCGGAATGATTTTTACAACTGGTTTTCCCTGAAAAGGTATCTGTGGAATATCCACCAATGAATTGCAATCGGTTGAAACTGGTGTTCCCCATGTTTCGGTTCCTTTTTTGTAGTATACCAGAAACTCCTGGTTATTTATCCATGGCACAGGACCTTCGGTATGTGAAAATCCGGTCAGGCCAAGCTCGGGCGAATAATAATGAACGTTCTGACCCCCTTCAAAAGGATCGCTGTAACAATGGGTGTCATGATAATACATATAAGCAAAATCATCATAAGTTTGAACAGGCCTATTGTGGAAAGAGCTGATCTGTCTTCCATAGCGTGGGCTAAGCTCCCATGTGGAAACGAATTCATCCGGAAGTCGCTGCATTGTAAGGTCATTCGATAGCTGAATGAAATTGTATTTTTCATACACCGTATCATAAGTGACCTGAATACTAGGCGGTGGCATAGAAAACCATTTTTTCTCACAAAATTCGATCTGATAAACGACAGAATCATTATTTCCATAAACCGTCTTGGCAAGTATCTTCTTAATGGAATGCCAGTAAGGTCCCTGGTCGTTATAATGATAATACCCGTCATAATGAAATTCGTCCCCCACATCAAAATTGTAAACATCCTGCCAGGTAAAAGGTTGAACGCCCAATTGTGGTGTGGTCTTGCCTGCAAGTGTATAATGAATGGTGTCATAAGGAGTCCAGTAGATATCATAAATTTCAGATAAGCCATAATGCTGGCTTAATTTGATCTGTTTTTGATTGAAGATGTCGGAAATGTTGTTATTTCCGGCATCCTTAGCCTGGAAAGAGATGACCTTCACCTGGTCTGTCAAACCTAAAACACTATCATTAATGATCCCTGTAACTTTTGCTTCAAGGTAACAGGTATTTGGTAATTTGCAGTATTTCCATGATTCATTGAGCACAGCCAGGGTGTTTAACTTAATGGTGTCATTCTTTTTATTGAAAAAATACACCCAGCCATTGTGTTCCTTGTAAATCTTTCTGCCAAGAACCCCGCCGTTTGTTGTGTCCCTGCAAACAAACAAATTAGGAGTGGAATCCCTGATTGTAGTATAGGAAATAAAAATGGAATCATTATTCCCTGGTAATAGAATTGAATCCCGCCTGAAGGCTTTAAGAAAGGAATCTTTATCCTTATAAAATGTTATCCCCGAAGAGCAGATATTCTGGTAATTCTGGGCTGAAATAAGAAATGGAATATTAAACAAAAAGAAAACAAAAATCTTTTTCATATCCTTGGTTTTATTATACACTATTTCACCCATGCTGGCGCGCGCTTGTAGCGCGTAACAACAAGACTATTTCACCACTTTCAGCGCTTCATCAGTTGCATCGATCAACGGTTTGATGGAGATTTCATTGCCTACGGCATTCTTCATCCAGACTTGTGGAATGAGCCTTCCTGCTGAATAAATCCGGATAGATTCATCAGCAAAATTCTTTCCTTTAAGGAACCGATCGAGTTGAAAGTCGATGAGATGGCCAACCGGATAGTTTGAAAGGTACAATGGATTATCGATCATGTGTGAATATATCGCCAGGATTGGAGAGTCCTTGGTGCCAAAAACACCGGCATAATATTGATTCCAAACCTCTTTTGCTGTTTTTATCACTTGTTCCTTCAATTGTCCCTTGGTAGCATTTGGATTTTCATATAACCACTTCCAAACCGCCATATCTACAAGCGAAACACCCATGATCTCGAAGCTCATCCAGAAATTATCGATGGCGGCCAAAGCCTCTTTGTTTGGATCATTGTCTTTTATTCCAAGGAGTTCAAGGTCATGTTTCTGGAATGTGAATGCATAAGCTTCTGTGAATGCCGTATTTGGAACACCAGCCATTTCGTAGTTATCCACAAAATAGAGAGAGATGGTTTGCTCTACATTATGTCCGAGTTCGTGACAGGCAATGTTATATCCTTTGTAATCCATGCCGGTCTTGGCAATCCTGGTTCTCAGATGTGCTTTATCTCCTTTTCTCTGTGCTCCCCAGGCATGACCTGATCCTCTTGCAGGATCAACTGTGATGTGCGAAGCAATCTCCTTTGCTTTTTCGGGTTTGAAGCCAAGTTTAATCAAAATATTGGGGATGTCTTTTTCAAATGCTGCAACATCCGGATATTTTGCCCTGGTTTGTTTATCCAGCTTATCCTGGTCCATATTACTGCGGGCTTTAAATCCGTCGTACCAAATGTCAAATGGCTGTAATGGGCGACCTAAGCGTTTGCTGATCAGTTCTCCCACCTGTTTTACTTCAGAAGAAGAGCAGAGGTCTGTAAAAAGTTTCTCCACCTGTTCCTGGGGAAGTTCCATCCCGGCATCAAATGAACGCTGAATAAATGTGGGATACATTGGTGTGTATTGATCCACAGCTTTCATGGCACTAAAATTATTCAGCAACATTTCATAACGAGTATCAGGCTCACTGCTGGCAGAAACTTCTTTACCATCCTTCAGAACCTTATTGGTATAAGGGTTCCACTGCAGTTTTGCATTATTGATCACACTATCAGGAATTTCCTGGCTTATGATCCTTTGCATCACCTCATAAATCATTTTTTGTTTTGTGAGCCCTTCCTCTCCTTTATTGTAATTGGCTTTCAGCTCATCCCTCAAATTCCAGTGAGAAATCAGCTTCATATCTTTTGGGAAATATGTTTTTCCCTTATCATCAATAAGGTTTCCCATGTAAATGTTATAGTTTGAGATATAATTCTCGGAAGCAGTAGCTGCATCTGCAGTTCTTTGTGTGATTGAAGCTGGTACACGGGCAATGAAGATATCGCCGAGACGGGCATATGCCCACTCCTGGCGGCTCCATTGCTGGCCAGATGACTCTTTTTCCTTCAGGGTGTAAAACGGATAATTAAGCGCTACCATAAACCCGATCTTGTTGGTAAAAAAATCGTCGTTAAAGTGGGCAGTAGGTTCGTATGCACCAAATACCTGATCGATGTCAAACATTTCACCAATATCAAGATGCATCGCCCGTTTCAAATCCAGGCTTATATTGTTTGAATAGCCAAACAGGGATTCGAAATTGCCTGAAATGTGCTGAAAAACCTTCAATCTTTGGTCTTCACCGGAAAGGAAATTCTTCAGACAAAAATCTTCGAAATCTTTCACTGTTCCGTCTTTTTCTGTCCACAACGCAGCCACCTGATTTACACCTTTTTCGATGCGGACTTTACTGCTTTCACCAGATTGCATTAAGAGTAAGGCAATAATACTGTCGGCATTCGCTTTCTGAACAAACTGTATTACTGAGGATTGTTCCATCTTTGTTTCTTTTTGTTTACACTGGCAGAGGAAAATTGCCAGGGAAATCATGAATAAAGGGAAAACACGTTTCATAGATCTGTTAATTTTGGGTTTATCACAAAGGTAAAGAAGGTTTTGAAGGTGGCAAGATTCGATGGTTTTTTTTTACTTTTGCATAAACCTAAACTTATGAAACAATTAGTCGAATGTGTCCCGAATTTTTCTGAAGGCAGGGATATGACCATTATTAAACAGATCACAGACGAAATAGAAAAAGTAGGTGGTGTCAAATTGCTGGATGTTGATCCCGGGAAAGCAACGAATCGTACGGTTGTGACATTTGTTGGCACGCCTGATGCTGTTATCGAAGCGGCTTTTCAGGGAATTAAAAAAGCATCTGAGATCATCGATATGAGCAAACACAAGGGAGAACATCCCCGGTTTGGCGGTACGGATGTTTGCCCGCTGATCCCCATTGCAGGAATTACAATGGAAGAAACCGCGAAATATGCTCATTTGTTGGGAGATCGGGTGGGTAAGGAACTCCATATCCCGGTCTATTGTTACGAGAACGCTGCTTTTTCTCCGGAAAGGAAAAATCTGGCTAATTGCCGTTCCGGTGAATATGAAGGATTGCCAAAAAAGCTGGAAGATCCTCATTGGAAACCTGATTTCGGACCGGCTAAGTTCAACCCAAGAACCGGTGCTATCGCTATCGGGGCGCGTGATTTCTTAGTTGCATACAATGTCAACCTGAATACAACTTCTGTTCGTCGTGCCAATGCAGTCGCCTTTGATCTTCGCGAAAAAGGCAGGCCTGTTAGGGAAGGAAATCAGGTGACAGGAAAAATCAAAAAAGATGCCGAAGGAAATGAGATCTGGACGCCGGGTGCCCTAAAAGCCTGCAAAGCTATTGGTTGGTTTATTGAAGAATATGGCATCGCACAGGTTTCTATCAACCTTACAAACATTAGTATAACTCCGGTCCATGTAGCATTTGAAGAAGCGTGCAAAAGTGCTCAGCAGCGTGGCTTGCGTGCGACCGGTTCGGAACTTGTCGGACTGATTCCATTGAAGGCAATGATCGATGCCGGAAAATATTTTCTGCGGAAACAAAATCGTTCGGTAGGTATTTCCGAAGAAGAAATTCTTAAAATTGCGGTGAAATCCCTGGGACTTGATGATCTGAAACCCTTTATTCCAAAGGAAAAGATTATTGAATACTTGTTGGATGATAATAAGGAGAAGAAATTGGTGGATATGACTTGTACCGGTTTTGCAAACGAAACAGCTTCAGAATCCCCGGCTCCTGGTGGAGGATCTGTTTCTGCATACATAGCTGCGTTGGGAGTGTCTCTGGGAACAATGGTTGCCAATCTTTCTTCGCATAAAGCAGGATGGGATGAACGGTGGGAAGAGTTCTCCATTTGGGCGGAAAAGGGTCAGAAGCTAAAAGATGAATTGTTATTCCTGGTAGATGAAGATACCCGCTCTTTTAATAAGATCATGGAGGCTTTTGGATTGGCGAAAGGAACTCCTGAGGAAAAAATAGCCCGGACAGCTGCCATCCAGGAAGCAACCAAATATGCTATCGAGGTACCATTTAAAACAATGGTAAAAGCATTAGAGTCATTGGAGATATTGCATGCAATGATCGAAAACGGAAATCCTAATTCGGTTACTGATGCTGGAGTTGGTGTCATTTGCGCACGCACTGCCGTGATCGGTGCATTCCTGAATGTAAAAGTCAATGCTGCCGGAATGAATGATAAAACATTCGTCAAAGAGATCCTGGAAAAAGGAGAAGAGATTGAGGTTATGGCAAAATCTAAAGAGTCCGAATTACTGGCATTGGTAAATGCTAAGATCAACTCATAAAATCAACTCCCTGACTTGGGAGTAATGGTGAGTTATTGATCCTGTTACTTCTTGACAGGCTGGGTTACAGTTTGCGTAGGTTTTAAAATTCCCTGGAGGTCAGTTATCTTTTTGATTCTGTCAAGATATTTGCCATTTTTATCAAAGACAAAGACCGTTTTTCTTCCATCTGCAGCAACCACTACACAATAGCCTAAAAGGGTTTTGTTGTCCATAATTTTTACAGCCTTTTCCGTTGTTGATTTCTTGAAGTTCTTTGATATCCAACTGGTAATGGTTTTTGGCAATGCTGAAGCCTTGATTTCCTCTGATTTTTGGGCATACACAGAAAAAGAAAATGAAAGGACTGCAAAGAAGACGAATAGTTTTTTCATGTTGAAAGGAATTTTATTTGATTTTAAATTCTGAGTGGGCTCAATTATAAATGGCTGAGGAAAATTAATAAATCTCAGGAATGATGCCTGCCGGCAGGAAGGCGAGAATTTCATTCACAAATTCGTCATTTTCTTATTTATCATTCTCAATATAAATTTCACCGGTCATGTATAAACAAGCGTTACCGCTGATCTCGATACGGTTCTCCGAAACTTTGCACCACAGATATCCCTTGCGCTTGGATAATTGCATGGCAGTCAATTCAGTTTTCCCCAATCTTTCAGCCCAGAATGGTGCCAAAGTAGTGTGAGCAGAACCTGTAACCGGATCTTCCGGAACCCCGGATTGAGGAGCAAAAAAGCGGGAAACGAAATCAACCTCTTCTCCTTTTGCAGTAATAATGATTCCGCGGCAATCGATTTTAGCCATAGCTGTCCAGTCAGGCTGAAATTCTTCAACTTCTTTTTGGCTATCAAGCAGAAACATCCAATCGGTCTTACCTTTATATGCTTCGATAGGTTGAAAACCCAGAGAATTGAGAAGTTCCAAAGGTGGTCTTAAAGGCAGGAAAGAATCACGCGGGAAATTAAGTGTAATAAGATCATCTTTCTTACAGACGGAAAGAGGTCCACTTCGGGATAAAAAATTAATTTTATTTCCCTGATAGTTTAGCTTCTCAAAAAGAATAAAAGCACTTGCAAGCGTGGCATGTCCGCAAAGATCAACTTCCAGAACGGGTGTGAACCAACGAATATGAAAGGAATCTCCTTTCCGGACAAAGAATGCTGTTTCGGACAGATTATTTTCCATGGCTATCAGTTGCAGGGTTGCGTCTGGTAACCATTCATCTAAAGGGCAAACGGCAGCAGGGTTCCCGCCAAACTGATGGGCAGTAAAAGCGTCAACCTGAAAAATCAAAAGTTTCATCGGAGAATGATTATACCTGAATTTCGTAAAGGTAAAAAGAAAAAAGCCAGTCAAATGATCTGGCTTTACTTTAAACAAGGAAAATAGAATTATTTTTTCTTAGGTTCTTCCATTGCTGGCTTCACAGGTGCTTTTACGGCAGGTTTTGCTTCAACCTTTGTTGCTTGTTTTCCCATAAACTTTCCGTCTTTATCAAATACCAGCGTTTGTTTATCTGTACCTTTTGCAATTACAACCTCGCTGGTTACAGTGCCTTTATTATCGCACTTAAAAACTTTATCGATATTGTACCCGACGAAATTTTTTGCAATGTACTCTGCAACAGGTTTGGAAAGATCTGCAGGTTTCAATTCAGTTTTGGTCTGCGCGAAAGCGAATGCAGTAAATAAAACTGCAACAATCAATAGGGCTAATTTTTTCATTTCTTTTTTCTTTTTTGAGTAAAAATATCAATTGAATGCCGCAAAGGTGAAGTAGGATTCTGGATAAATTCTGAAGTTAAAGAAAGTGAAGATGCACTGATCAGTTCCTGTTGTTGAATGAGATTTTCAGTTGATGAATACTTCCATCAACAGTATAGTCGATAGGATAATTATAAATATGAAGTATTCTTTTTACAATAGCAAGGCCGAGACCTGCCGAATCAGAATTCCGGTCTGATTTCCTGAACCGTTCAAACAACTCATTTGGTGGCAATGTAAGGGGATGGCCGGTATTGGAAATAGTGAGATTTTCTGCATCCATTAATACCTGAATTTCGCCTTCTTCAATATTGTGTCGAATGGCATTTGAAAGCAGGTTTGATATAAGTATTTCCGCCAGGCTTCGATTCATCTCCCGTTCAATGCTTTGTGAAAATGACACAGTTACACAGATCTTTTTTAGAGAAATAAGCTCTTCAAAATGTTCAAGGCTCTTTTCTATCAACAGCCGGAAATTGATTTTTTCGGCAATCGGAAACTGGTTATTGTCTATTTTAGAGATCAGTAATAAGCCCTGGTTAAGCTTTGACATACGGTTGGTAGCTTCAAAAACCGAATTGATAATTCTCATCTGATCTCCATTTAGCGCTTCGTTTTGAACCAATAATTCAAGTTTTGATTTGATGATGGCTAAAGGAGTCTGTATTTCGTGAGAAGCATTCTCATTGAATTCCTTTAAACTCCTGTAATCCTGCTGAAGCTTTTTTGACATGTGGTCAAGGGTCTTGTTCAGTTGCTTGAATTCGCTGATCTTTGAATCCTGCAGAAGTAAAGGTGTACTTCGGCTGATGTCATATCGGGTAAGACTTTCAAGGGTGCGGTAAAAAGGGTTCCAGACACTTCTGGAAATGAAATAATTGACATAAATCAACAGAGCAAGTAATGCGAGAAAGAATAGAGTTAAAGCAATGATGATGGTTTTAATTAACGTTTCCGTTTCATCAATTGGCATAAAAATTCTGATCAGATAACCTCTTTGATGCAATGAAGTATTTTTCGCAACCAATTGCCGGTAAGGAAGTAATTCTGATTTTTTTTTATTAAAAAGTAACGTGTCTTTGATGGATTCATATTTCTTGCAGGGGGCATTAAAAACCGTGACCTCGATCAGATGGCCAAATACTAACCGAAAGTCAGGCAGACTGTCAGAATAGTTTATTTGCTCTTCAATAAGAAGTTTTTCGGTGCGAAGATTGTCATCAATTTGTGTATAGAAGATAGACCGGATTACATTTGAGAAAATAACACCACCGATCACAAATGCGATAAATGAAAAAGCAATATAGCTTAAGGAAATCCGTGTAAGTAATTTCATTCAACGACAAACTTGTAACCCATGCCATAGATCGTATTGATATAATCGTTTCCGCCTTTTTCCAGCATCTTTTTTCTGAGATTCTTAATATGCGTATAGATAAAGTCAAAAGAATCGGCCATATCAATCTCTTCGCCCCAAAGGTGCTCCGCAATTGCCTCTTTTGTCAGGACCCTGTTTTTATTGGAGATAAAGAAAATAAGCAGATCAAACTCTTTTTTGGTTAAAATGATTTCTTTTCCATTAACCATAACCTGCATCTGGTCAGGTAAAATCTGGATCTCATTGATAATAATTTCGTTGTTTCCGCCAAAAGTCCTGCGACGGATAATTGATTTGATCCTTGCATTCAGCTCAGAAAGGTGAAAAGGTTTTGTAAGAAAGTCATCAGCACCAATATCAAGACCTGTTATCTTATCATCCAATGAATTTTTAGCAGAGATGATTATAATTCCCGTCTCTTTCTTGTTTTTTTTCAAGTCTCGTATAATATCCAATCCGGTTCCATCCGGAAGCGTAATATCTACCACTACGCAATCATAAAGGTACAGATTGATTTTTTCAATTGCATGATCGTAAGTCATTGCGTATTCACAAAGGTAATTCTCCTGAGTAAGATAAGCCTCTATGGAACGGCAAAGTTCTTTTTCGTCTTCAATTAAAAGGATCTTCATCGGATCAAGGTATCTTGAATACTTAGAGTCTGTTTAATATTTAGGATTAACATGATTTACGATTTACGATTGAAATGAAGGATTTACGATCAACGAGTTTGGTTTCATCTCTCAAACCGAAGTTAGAATGACAAATGATGAATATGCAAATATCGAGAATCAAAAAGCTGAATTCACATTTATGATTACGATGTTAGTTTTTGAAAATCGTAAATCGTCATTCGAAAAATTCATTCGTAAATCGTAAATCATGTTAATCGTAAATTTTCAATAGTTACTTAATTAACCCTGATTCTGCTGGAAGATGTATGACACCCGTTACAGTTTCCTTGCGTGATGGAGGAGTTCATATATATTAATTGGCCGGATAAACTTTTTACCGCCGGGTATAAACCACTACCAAACGAGATAGAATTTGTAGAATAAAAGTTGGCTTTCCCGTCAACCTGAAGTGCTGCAGCTATTGTTCCCCCGCCATTGGATGCCGAAAATAAATAGACCGAGCTGTTTGGATTCAGGGATGTGCTATCAGGCTTGTAAACAGTTCCGGCAACGATCCACCAATATTGATTTGATCCTCCGGAATTGTGGCAACGCATACAGGCTTCACCCACATTATGGCTTTCTGTTCCACCGTATACCGAACTCTTTGACCCGCTTCCCGCCTTATCTTTTTTGCATGAATCAAAAGTAAAAATGCACAACAGCACAGTGATAATTAATAAGGTAAATGTTGCTTTCATCCCTGGATAATTGGTCAGATAATGTAACTCGTTATTACCGGTTTTATTTCAAAGGTGAAAATTAGACTTTTAGTCTTTCATGCACCTCACAGAAAATGCATTGGCAAGGCTGGAAGAATATCTTGAAATGCTGCTGACATCAGGGTTGTTGTTGAGCCCCCTGGCAATCGCTTTATTGAACCCTTCTTTTGTAGATGTCCAGAACATCGACACCATCAAACCTGATGTGAAAGTCCATGTATTTCTATTAAGATAATTGACGCCTGCCATAAGGGCTTGAAAACTACTGGCAGGATCTTTAAGTTCATTACCTGCAGTTGCATTAGCTGCAGGCGCAGGGAAAATCGGATTCATATTGTCAATCAAGGTTTGCCATTCTGATTCAGTCGGGACATGCCAACCGGGAGGACAAAGATCCTGATATCCGTAGCCAATTTGATATTCCATCAACTCATCCCACTGATAATAACCGCCACCTGGACCAGAACAATTGTTGTCGGAGAGGGGGCAAAACTTCTCCGGAACACAATTATTCATTTGCGCTGGCATGTCAGGGAAAAAAGTTCCGTAGTTCAGATTTTGTGTCATCCATGACTTGATTGATGCTCCGGAGCCGAAAGAAGCGAAGGTATATTGCCGGTCATCGCGAAGATCTTTCATGGTCGAGGGATCGACAATGTCTGCATTCATGCCAAATACAGTAATTGTCCGGGTTTTTTCGTCCAGGCAATTTAAGGAATTCTGATAGCGGAATGTAATGAAGACGTTCTTAGGGAATGGCCCTGTCACCACTGATGGATCAAACTCAAACTGATCTGTACCGGGAATCGGGGAGACGCCTTCATTGGCATAATATAATCCGGGAAGAGGTAATCCCCCCTTTAACTGGATCTTACGGCCATTTCGAATGGTCTTCAACGGAGTACATGCCTGAAAGGATACATTTGGCTTAAGATTGACTAAAACCGGGTACCCCACAGACGCAGTCCCATCTCCGCAAAGAAGGTTATGACCAATTACTGAAACTTGTCCGGAAACAGATGTATTATTAAAAGCTACGGTAATGGAATTTGTCCCGTTTCCGCTGGTAATACCGGCCCCTGGCGGAAGTGTCCAGATATAGGATGTGGCATTGGGAATAGGAGAAACTGAAAATATTTTTCCTGTTTCTCCCTGGCAGACAGTTGCCGGACCTGTAATAGCACCGGCAGGATATGGTTTGGGGTTTATCGTGACAAAGAGAGGAGTGGAAGGAGTTCCATTCCCGCAAATAAGATTAATCCCGTATACACTTATTGTTCCTGAAACCGCAGTATTGTCAAATGAAACAGTGATTGAATTTGTATTTCCCCCATTGGTTATTGTAGCCCCCAATGGAAGAAACCAATGGTAGGAATCCGCACCGGGAGTTGATGGTACGGTGTATATGATATTGGATTCCGGAGGGCAAATGTCAGTTGGTCCTGTAATAATTCCTGAGATCAATGGAACAACACCTACATCCACTGATGTTTGTTTGGTTATGCTCTGATTACAGGCATCTGTCACTGCAACACTGTAGGGATTATTTCCCGGACCAGGTGACACTGTGATCGATGGAGTTGTTGCCGAATTGCTCCAGAGGTAACTGTATGTGTTGGATGGAACAATTGGTTGTCCTCCGGTTACGGTGGCTGTCAGTGTTGCTGAGGATCCATAACACATTGTCTGGGGAGGCACACTTACCGAAAGCACATCATTGTATTTGATGATAAGGGAGGTTGTGATTGGAGCTGTAGCTGCGCAGTTAAGGTTAAATGCTTTAATTACCAATGTTTTATCAGGTGGGGGAGATGAAGAAGGAACAGCCTGTATCGTAATGGGTGCTGATTGAATTTGTCCTGCAACAATGACAACTTGGGTAGGAAACGGGTTTGGCAAAATATCTGCCTGTGAGGCCGTTCCGGAAACATCTATCGAAAGATCAATCACAACATCAGATGATTTAACCTGGCCAATATGACAAATAAGGTCAGATGTGCTGCAATCCGGAATAAGAAAACTGCCGGTCTGAGGATTGGAAAATGAAGTCGTCAGTGAGATATCGGTGCTGGAGAAACTATTTTGTTCAAGAAATACCCCGGAATCCCATTTGTCATCCCAGGCATCTCCGATTGCGAATTTCATATGATATGTTTGTCCGCAGGTTACCTGGCGGGTAGCAGTAAATACGTATGAAAACCGGTTATAACTGTAATATGTCTTTGGTAAGTTCCACCATGAGTAAACGCCGTTCACGGTATGGTTTCCATTGTCAGCACTGCATATATTTGCAATATTAACATAATTGTTCCCGGAAGGCAGGAGCGCAATATTGACCGCATCGTTCAGAAAGCCTGCATTACCAACAATCCCAGGTCCGCTGAGAAATAGTCCGAATGCATCATTGAAATCAGGGTTTCCTGGTGCAGGACAATAATCGTCAAATTCGACTGATGCAAAAACATACCTGAAAGTGATTACATCAGTTTCAGGAATAAAATCAAATTCAAGTACAGATTTATCATGGACTGCAATCGGGGTTGGACTTGAAGGAGGCGTGGCAAGGATTACTAAATCAGGATCTGTTTCTCCTCCAGTTGGTATACTGGTATTACTTCCAACAATTGCATTCTGGGCTTTTCCCGTGGATAAGATCACTCCACCATTCAGTCCCAATTGGGTAGTGGCACCTGCGGTAGTTCCAAAAGAACCAATCTGGTCCTGTATAAGGGCAGGGCGGGTAATACTGTTGAGGGGATCAGGCAGGTCGTTGAATGTCGCATTCGTCACTGTTACCCCCTGGCCAACCAGGTAAGTCTGCACAAATTGTAATGGGGTCATTCCAACTGTGGAACCTTGAACGACACTTAACTGTGCCGAAAGCCGCAGTGGTAAAATGAGGGCAAGAAAAATGGCATAATATCTTGCAGGATGTAATATCACGGGAATTTAGTTTTTCACACACCTCACAGGAAATGCATTGGCACGGCTCGAAGCGTACTTCGAGATACTCGGGTTATCCGGATTATTCAGTCCTCTGGCAAAAGCTCGTCCATTGCCGTCCATTGTTGAGGTCCAAAACATCGTTGCCGTAATTCCGGTAGTGAACGACCAGGTATTGCTTTGCAAAAAGTTTATCCCTTCCAGAAGGGCTTTAAAACTATTGGCAGGATCCTTAAGTTCCTTACCTACAGTTGCATTAGCTGAAGGCGCAGGAAAAATCGGATTAATATTGTCAATCAAGGTTTGCCATTCTGTTTCATTCGGCACATGCCAGCCTGGCGGACAAAGATCCTGATATCCGTAGCCAGTCTGATATTCCATCAACTCATCCCACTGATAATATCCGCCACCAGGACCAGAACAATTAAGGTCAGAGAGAGGACAGAACTTCTCTGGAACACAATTATTCATTTGCGCTGGCATGCCAGGGAAAACAGTTCCGTAGTTCAGGTTTTGTGTCATCCATGACCTGATTGATGCTCCGGTGCCGAAAGAGGCATAAGTATATTGCCGGTCATCGCGAAGATCCTTCATAGTCGAGGGATCGACAATGTCTGCATTCAAGCCAAATACAGTAATTGTCTGACTTTTTTCATCCGAGCAAAAAAATGAATTCTGATACGAATAGGTAATGGGGATGTTCTTAGGGAATGGCCCGGTTACTACCGATGGATCAAATTCGAACTGATCTGTACCGGGAATCGGGGAGACGCCTTCAATGCTATAATATAATCCGGGAAGTGGCAATCCCCCTTTTAACTGGATCTTACGGCCATTTCGAATGGTCTTCAAGGGAGTACATACCTGAAAGGACGCATTTGGTTTAGGATTGACCAATACGTCGTGCCCCTTCAAAGGCCCATCGCCACAGGAATTCCGCCCGAATACACTCCATGTTCCGGATGTTGCTGTAATAGAATAGTCAACCAAAATATCTTTCGTATTGGTGGGAACAGTGGTTCCGGTCCCCGAATAATTCCATATATATTCAGTCGCATTGGGAATAATATCTGCGCTGTAAACAACACCTGTTTTTCCCTGGCATACCGTCGTCAATCCTGTTATTGTGCTTGCCAATCCGGGTAAAGGGTTCACGGTGAAAGTGAAAAAAGTGGAGGTTCCGGGACATGTTTTCCCTGAATTGGTAAAAACAGGCGTTACGGTAATTGTTGCTGTCACCAGAATGTTGCTGGTGTTGGTAGCTGTGAATGAAGAAATTGCTCCTGAGCCGCTTGCCCCGAGTCCGATTGAAGGATCTGAATTGATCCAGTTGAATTGTGTGCCGGGAACGGATCCTGAAAATGAAATCAACGTAGTAGGTGCATTATGGCAAACAGGCGGCTGGTTTGCAACCGGATTGACCGTTGGAGTTGGGTTGACTGTGATAGTAAAATAAGCAGATGCTCCGGTACAGGTTTTTCCTGAATTGGTAAAGACAGGCGTCACAGCGATGGTCGCTGTTACCGGATAGATGGTAGCGTTTGTTGCCGTGAATGCAGAAATATCACCTGAACCACTTACGCCGAGTCCAATCGAAGGATCTGAATTGATCCAGTTGTATTGTGTACCGGGAACGGACCCGGAGAATGAAATCAAGGCAGTAAGTTCGTTCTGGCAAACAGGTGGTTGGTTTGCTACCGGGTTCACCGTTGGTATGGGGTTCACAGTGATAGTAAAAGAAGTCGGTACTCCGGTACAGGTTTTTCCAGAATTGGTGAAGGCAGGCGTCACAGTGATGGTTGCTGTTACGGGATTGTTGCTGGTGTTTGTTGCCGTGAAAGCAGGAATATTCCCTGAACCACTTGCCACGAGCCCGATTGAAGGAACTGAATTGATCCAGTTATATTGGGTTCCTGGAACGGATGCGGAGAATGAAATCAGAGAAGTAAGCTCATTATTGCAAACTGTCGGCTGGTTTGCTACCGCATTGATAATTGGAATTGGGTTCACCGTGATAGTAAAAGAAGTCGGTACTCCGGGACATGTTTTCCCTGAATTGGTAAAGGAAGGCGTCACAGTGATGGTGGCATTTACCGGATTGTTGGTGATATTTGTTGCCGTGAAAGCAGGAATATTCCCTGAACCACTTGCCCCGAGTCCAATTGAAGGAATTGAATTGATCCAGTTATATTGGGCTCCTGGAATTGATCCTGAGAATGAAATCTGGGAAGTAAGCTCATTATGGCAAACAGGTGGCTGGTTTGCTACCGTATTGATCGTTGGAACTGGGTTCACCGTGATAATAAAAGAAGTTGGTACTCCGGTACAGGTTTTTCCTGAATTGGTAAAGGAAGGCGTCACAGTGATGGTTGCGTTTACCGGAATGTTTGTGATATTTGTTGCCGTGAAAGCAGAAATAAGGCCTGAACCGAATGATGCGAGCCCGATTGAAGGATTTGAATTGATCCAGTTGTATTGGGTGCCGGGGATGGAACCTGAAAATGTAATCGAAGTAGTTAATGTATTGTGGCAAAAAGTTTGGTTTGCAACCGTGTTGACGGTTGGCGTGGGATTCACAGTGATCGCAAAATCGGTTGTATTCCCTGGACAGGAATTCAGGGTAGGTGTTACCGTATAAGTGACTACACCAGGCTGGAAAACGCCAGGATTGATGAACAGAATTTCACTCGTCAGGTCCCCATTTCCGGAAGGTGTAAAATTATTCACACTTCCTGCGGGATTGACGGTAGCTGCCCAGGTAAATGAGGCTCCCGCAGGTGTAGATACCAAGCTGATTGTGGGAGAGCCTCCGGAACAAATTCCTTCGGTCGTGGTTGGGTTGGAAACAGAAGGAACCGTTCGGATTTCAGCTGTAATGGGAGTTCTTAATAAGCTTTTACAGGATCCGATAACGGAAACAGCTTCTGCATAATAAACAGTAGTTGAGCTAATTGATGGTGTGATAAAGGGTTTGCCCGTGAATAAAAGATTTCCCCCGACAGGGGCATCATACCATTTTGTATCAATACCTATCTCCTCAATCACCGATAATGTAAGTGAGCCTGGCCCGCATCTGAAGAAGAAAGGTTCCGATGGATTTGGGGGATCAGGAAGTGGTAGCAGGACAACAGTAACAGAACCGGATACTGATCCAATCGGGCAACTCGCATTTGAAACGGAAAGAAGTGTATATGCGCCCGGTGTGCTGGTTGTGATTTGATATGGGAATGGCCCGGAATAATTAGTGATTGGGGGATGAGGAAGCCCGTCTATTGCATAAGCAAAATTATAGATAGGCGGGGCGCCGCTAAATGTTATTGTCACAATAGCATTTGAAACACCATCATCACAAATAGCTCCACCTCCGCTGATGGTCGCAGTGGGACATATTGTAGGCGGAGAAGTATAAGCACCAGGTTGTGTCAGAGTGCAGGTGGTACTGTCGGAAAAAGCAGCAGATAAAGAATGGCTCAGTCCATCGCAGGGTACTCCGGTCAAGGTATATGCGTAAGGACTGGTAAAAGGCGGAAGAAAATCCTTAAATACCGGAGGAACTGCTGTATTGTCAGTGATGGTCAGAAAACCCCCGGGAGGTGCGTTGCTGAACTCAACGTTACCTGATACCGAAAATGTGTTGGTGTTTGGATCACAAATAGATGGATCTGCAGTAATTGCAACCATTGAACAATGGACAACAATGTTGCAGTTTGTAACTCCTGTACCCCCGGTTTGCTGAAATGTGATAGTATCTCCAAACCCGGATAAACCCTCAAAATTTGTGATGAGCAGGATGTAGAACTCGCCAGCCTGTGCACTAAGGATAGAGCATGTTTCTGTCGCACTACCAGAATAGCTGCAATCTACCATATTGCCTCTCGGATAGAAATCGCCACCGCCGGGATCAGTGTTATTTTTACAAGTGGGGAATGGAGGCATCGGATTAGGATTGCCGCATGTTCCGGTTAACCCGTTTGAACATCCATCACTGACACTCGTAAATGGTCCCCAGCAAACAAAATCGACATCAAAATTTTGCCCTTGCTGAATAAGTATTACTATCGGCCCGGTCTGGCTGACCTGCATGTAGTACCATGAAGGACAAGGCTGGCTTGCGAGACATCCATAATTTGGATAGTAGTCAGGAGCTCCAGAAGGTGGAGCCAGAATATGGTATTCGTTGTCATTTATGCTTGCCGGGAATTTGTAGATATTGTCAGAACAAGCTACAATTGCAGACGTACAGGGAACAACACTATCAATCGGTATCCCCGGTCCATGACCCTGCATTGACGGGTTAAACCTTATGTCCTGAAAGAAAGGGGAAGTTTCCACAATCTTATTTTTTTCATTATCTTTCATTATAAGAGTTGCATTCCTTGTGTTTTCGTACAACTCAAAAAATTTCGTGAGAGCGATTTTCTCATCTGTAATCGTTGTCATGAACAATGCAGAATCACTATGAAATTCACCCTTGTTTGCCATAAATATTCGTTCCTTACTGGCTGCATTGTAGAAACAGCATCGCTCAAATGAAGAATGCAACATGGAAAGTCTTACACTAAAGAAGGCATAGCTGCGATCGAAATGATCAAACCTGGCAAAACGCGACAATGAATCCTTCAAAGGAGACGAACATGAATTACTATCAGTTTGGGATTCGGAAATGTACAAACGGTCTGCAACATCAGGTGATCCTGAAGCAACATGGCAATTGGCAACTAAACTCAAAAAAAATAAAAAGGAAATTGCAATAACGCGGGCTATTGCAAGAAACCAATTATGTTTTTCCCTGTTGCTCATTTTGGTGCAGGATCTCAATTGTCCTTCACACACCTTACCGGGAATGCATTGGCAGGGCTGGAAGCGTACTTCGAGATACTTGGGTTATCCGGATTATTCAGCCCTCTTGCAATAGCTCGTCCATTGCCGTCCATTGTTGAAGTCCAGAACATCGTTGCAGTTGTTCCGGCAGTGAACGACCAGAGATTGTTATTCAGATAGTGTATTCCTTCCAGAAGGGCTTTAAAACTACTGGCAGGATCCTTAAGTTCCTCACCTACAGTTGCATTAGCTGAAGGCGAAGGAAAAATCGGATTAATATTGTCAATCAGGGTTTGCCATTCTGTTTCAGTTGGAACATGCCATCCCGGAGGACAAACTCCCTGATAAGGAATGGCAGTATTTCTATACTGTACAAGCTCATCCCATTGATAATAAGCACCAAATGTTGAACAATTTGCATCCGTTGCAGGGCAATATTTTTCAACCTTGCAATTATCTGTCTGCGGAGTGTTCACAGATACAAAAGGGCTATTGCTGTAGTTCAGGTTCTGAGTCATCCAGCAATGGCCTGCCAATAGCGCCGTAGTATACGTTTTGCTATCGCGGGGATCGGTGATTGTAGCACCACATGGAGCATTAGTGCCCTGCACAGTGATGCTAACAGGAGAAGTTGTATTAGGGCATTCGAATTTATTGGTGTAGCGATAGGTGATAGAATAAAAAGCAGTTGTATTGCCTGATATTACTGAAGGATTGAAATAATAATTTCCGGCGCCATCAGTTTGGATTGGAGTAGGAATAGTCGATGGTGTTACCAGATACTCACCCTGCAATGGAATGCCGGTAAGCGAATACAGCGGACTCCCACCTTTAAGCTGAAATCTTCTGGCGCTTCTGGTTGTTACCTGGTCAAAACAGGGTGTCAGGTTCACTTCAGGTTTGGGGTTCACAGTAACAGATAATGTTGGTGATGGAGCAAAACAACCCGTTATATTGTACGTGCCGGTAACAGTAACATTTGCAACCCCGGAAGTTATCCATTGAACCTGAACTTCATTCAGACCCGGACCTGGGGTAATAATCCGGTTGCCGGGAGGCTGAATATCCCATGTAAATGCACATGTGGGATCCGGGGAAACGCTGTAGGTGTAAAGAAAAGGATAATCCTGGCAATACGGAGGAGCAGGCGGGATAATTGTAAGATTTGGTAATGGGTTGACTGTAACGATAGCAGATCCTGATTGTGGTTGAGAACATGCCAAAGAACTTCCATCCTGAATGCTGACCAGGTTGTAACTGAACGTGCCGGCAATATTCGTTGGCGCTACCACCACTATACTATTCCCACTGGTAGTGGTTATTGTCTGATTAGCACCTCCGCTTATGTTGTAAGTAAAGATATAAGGTGATGTAGTGGGTGACGTAACACTGAAGGTGATGGATGGGGCAACTGAATTCTGGCAAACTGATGTTGTTCCTGAAATATTGCCTACTGGCAAAGAGTTTACTGTTACAGTTGCAAACAACCCTGCTAGCGGTTGTGAACATGCCAGTGAGCTTCCATCATGCACGCTGACCAGGTTGTATCTGAAAGTTCCCGTCACAGATGTTGGTGCAGGTACAGTTACGATATTACCAACAGAAGTGACCGTCTGATTTGCTCCGCTGTTGATATTGTAAGTAAAAGTGTATGGCGCCGTGGCTCCCCCTCCGGTAAAGGTGATCTGTGGGGAAGTTGAATTCTGGCATACTGCGGTAGTTCCTGATATTGTGGCTGTTGGCAAAGGATTCACTGTAACAGTAGCAGATCCTGTTTGTGCTTGAGAACATGCCAATGAACTTCCATCATGCACGCTTACTAATGTATAAGTGAAGGGACCTGTTGCATTTGTGGGTGCGTTTACCGTTACACTATTACCAACAGAAGTGGTTACTGTCTGATTTACTGCACCGTTGATATTATAGGTGAAGGTATATGGTGCGGTGGCTCCCACTCCGGTAAAGAGGATCTGAGGTGGAGTTGAATTCTTGCAAACTGATGTTGTCCCGGAAATAGCAGCCGTTGGCAAAGGATTTACTGTTATGATGGCGCTTCCTGATTGCAACTGCGAGCAAGGAGTTGGACTTGCATCCTGCACGCTGACTAAGTTATAAGTAAAGACCCCCACATTATTCGTTGGAGCTGCAACTGTTATACTATTTCCACTGGTTGTGGTTACTGACTGATCAGTGCCTCCGTCAATGTTGTATGTAAAGGTATAAGGCGGTGTGGTGGCTGACGCACCGGTAAAGGTGATTAGTGGGCCGGTTGAATTCTGGCAAACTGCTGTTGTTCCTCCAATGGTGGCCGTTGGCAAAGGATTCACTGTAATTGTTTTTGTTCCCGGACTTGGAACTCCACAGCCATACGGGTCAGTAAATGTCACAGTAATGTCGTGGGATCCGACTGTACTCCACGTTATGGTCACTTGCGAAGTGCCCTGGCCTACATCTATTGACCCACCTGTCACACTCCAGAAATAATTATTCATTGTTGCTGTCGTATTGTAAGTCTGAGTACTCGATAAACAGACAGGATCGGTACCCGTAATTGTCGCATTAGGCAATGCATGAATGGTAAATGGAATGTCAAGTTGCGGACCATCAGGACAATCAGCATTCATGCCGTTCACAAATATATGGCTGGCGCCGGGTGTAGCAGTCAATGGAAAAGTAATTGTAACTGAAGGAAGGTCAGTGGTTTGGGTTACTCCGTTCCAATTCCAAAAATAGTGTTCTGAATTTTGATCAGGAACAACTGAAAACGTTACAGTTTGTCCCTGGCACACATCTGGTGGATTACCGGGTGAAGGGATTAATGTCCCGGGACTTTTAACATAAACCAGAACAGTTGGGGCTGAAAAGTCACTGCTTACGAACCACCATGTGTTAATCGTTCTTTCGTTTCCAAATGGGTCGGACCAGTCATGACATTTTGGGTAGCCAGGAATTGTACATCCGGGAGGATCAATCATCTGTGAGCCACCAACCAAATCATCATCCCAATAAAAGGCAGGATCAGCCAATGGAGGTGTTGGCTGAGGCCTGATAAGATTAACTTTAAACCCATTCTCGTTACCTTCAACATCCCACAATGGAAGATGTGTGAGCCCCATTGTATAGGCCATGACAAAATTGAAAGTCGAATTATTTGGCACAGAAACACCATTGGCATCTTTGCCATCCCATGTCATCTGTGTATGCCCGCCGTTAACCGTATTGCTTATCACCTTATCAGTATAAGTCCCGGCCGGTGGAATGGTTGAAAGGGCTAGGGTAATCTGCACTCTTCCACTTGAATTAAGAGGTTGTGTGTCAAAATCGAAAAAAACAATTCCGGTATTACATTGGGGGGTCGTAATTAAAGGTGGAACGAATTGTCCAATCACTCCATCAGGATAATAACCGATATCTGGATCGTTTAAAAATATTCTGTATTCGGGATAGGTTTTCCTTGAATTTTGAGACTGTCTGGCTTCTTCCAAAGTAAGAGTACCGGAAATGGGGAAACAGCCAGATTCATTGCATGCGAATGAAAAATCGCGTCCTTCAAACATATTTGGATCCAACCTTGTAACCACCCTGTCATTAGTATAGATAAACATCTTTCCTTTAAACCTGTTTGTCCCCCAGGGTTGCGGATTTCTAATTTGCCATGATTTTGAAAATACCCGCCCTAAAACAGCTTGGTTTGTTCCTGAAATATCGCTGACCACAGTTATATCAAAATACTTAAAATCCCGTTCACTACCATTGGTAAGGCTAAAGGTCATATAATAATCACCAGTCATGGTTGGGATTGCTTCACGTGCATCATAACCTGATGGGTTAATTATATTAGGACCATCAAAAGCCTCTGCATACGAATTTATGAACCCAGACTGCCCGCTTGCTGGTGTTGTCCCGGAAAAAATTGTACCTGATCCGTCAGGTAGCCAAATCTTCCATGATACAGAAGCTCCAGTTGGTTGTCCAAGGCCAAAATATATCTTTTCATGTTGCCAGTCATTAATCCGGATACACAAACGGTAATTTGAGTCGGTATTACTTTCAATAGCAAAAGGATCTCTTAAACTTGACCTGGAAACTAATATTCTGGTATCAACGGTTTCATCAGGCATTAACTCTTTCGTCCCTTCACCAAACCCATTAACGCAGGAGATGACGAAAAAGAATGCAAAAAGAACAAAGTACTTCGTAAATCTACCTTCCATTCGCAAGTTAATTTACTGAATTTTTTAAGTAGTTTCCCGGGATAAAATTACCAATTATTTTCTTGAATTCAAGGAAAATATGAAGGAAATAATAAAATTACACTTCATGACATAAAAACCCGAATTTGAAAACCAACAGGTTAATAGTTAATTGATTGGAAGATAAAAGGACCAATCAAGGTAATCAATCAAACCTTGCTGTTGTACTACTTCATGCAAAAGATTGACCAAAACAACCATTCTCAGTTGATTTATGATATAGACATAGTTAGGTTTATAAAGTTGCCTGCTTTTTAGATTATTCAAAATTAAAAGTGTTAAAGAATCACCACTGAGACACAAAGGACACGGAGATTCGCTAAGAATAATGGTCGAAAAACCAAACATCCTTATTTGAAAAATAATAAAAACCCTTAGGCCTCCTCCTATATAACTCTTTGTAACTGTAAGATTATCACTGCTATTTTTCTCGCAGATTTTCGCAGATAAGAACGCAAATTTTCGCAGAAAAGGGTGTTAATAATTTAAACAGTATGAACTCTTGGCTTTTAGTGACATTCATTTTCAATAAACATTTTTCAATTACAGGAAGTGAATTCTGCGCGAATCAGCGTTCTTATCTGCGAAAATCAGCGAGAACTTTTTTAGTTATCTGATTTGATGTTCCTGAAAATGACCCTCAGGATTCTAATCTTTAACGCATCTCACATTAAATGCATTTGCCCTGCTGGATGAATAATATGAAACACTCTGGTTAATCGAATTTAATCCACGGGCAACAGCAGTGAAAGTGGAAGGAGAAGTGGATGTCCAAAACATCGATCCAAGGGTTATTCCTGTATTGAAAGACCAGGTTTGATCCATGTAGTACATGCCACTCATTAACCCATGGAATGCATTTGAAGCTAACGAACTCTTTAAAGAATCACCGGCCAGCGCCGGACCCTGATTATTATTTATCAAATCTTTCCAATCCTGTTCAGAAGGCAGATGCCAACCCGGAGGACAAATCCCTTTCGATCCTTCTGTATTTGAATATTGCAACAATTCATCCCATTGGTAAAACCCTCCTGAAGCAGCACATTGAGCAGCAAGGTTATCAGGACAATATTTCTCTACTACACAATTGTCACGCTGTTGTGAGCTTAACG
>CAIWTA010000220.1 GCA_903915465.1 uncultured Bacteroidales bacterium
GCATTAATTGCCAGCTTAGTACTATCTGTGGTCAGGGTGTACAAAACCGGCACCTGCGGATTAAAACTGTACAGTTTTAATGCCTCACTGTCCCGGTCAAAATTTTCTGTGGCACCATCCATGAAAATAATAAAAGTCTGATCTGTGAAGTCGTTTCCTGCAAGATCGAGTTCCAGCATTTCCGGTATTGTTCCTTCAGGTTTTTTATAAATTCCGGACGATGGATGGACCCGCTGAGAATCGTTTAAAGTTACCGAACCTCCGCCCGGTTCAGCATGAATCATGAATCCCTGCGTGGAGCAGATATAAGGACTTCCGGAACCAAGGCTCATCGTATCCCCCGGAAGTTGAACATAGTAGCGGTAATTCTGTATGAAGGGATCATAATAATAGAGTGCATGATCTATGCCGTCGGTTCTGGTCACGGCATCCCAGTTGAGGGATGAAGGATAAGGATTTCCCAGCAAATTCCAGCCGGGTGCACCGGAGGAAGTCGTATAACTGCAGGGTAGTTCGTGTTTTCCTTTGTTCAGGCGGCCTGTAAAGGTTTTAACCCTGTTGGTATCAGATGCAACCAGGTACCCTTTCCCATTCATAAACTGGTTTCCAAAGATAGGATTCCAATTTCCTGATCCAGTTATTGCGCTGATCCATGTTGCTGAAGGTTCATCAAATTTTGAAAAGACGGCATCGGCGCCGGGTGGGTCGGAGACAAATTCAGGTTGAAAATTCTGTTCCCGAACCGGAGAAGAGAGAAAGCTCTGTTTTTTACCCGGTGTTCCGGTACAGCCGGAAAGAAATCTCTTTACCATGGTCAATTCGGTCACATCGAGCGTACCGTTATCCAGAAGAGAACCCATGCCGGATGAATCTGATTCAATGAGGAAGTTGCCTCCGACAGACAATTTGCTTCCGGTGTTCATCGTGAGACCACCGGCATGACCGATCGTGAGGTTGTGGCAGCGCAGACCAGTGCTGTCCGTTACCGTCACCGGTATATTTGCAATGATTGCATCGGCAGACCGGTTGGGAATGATTTCAGGATTCCAGGTACTTTCCGTATTCCAGCGACCAGCGCTTTTAGATGTGACCTGTCTGTATTGGCCGCTTGCATTTCCAATCGCAAATTCGATGTAGGAATAATTACCATTCTGATCAAAAATGAAACAGGAATCTATGTCCCACAAAAGAATAGTGTTCCCTCCATGAAATTGAAAAGTCAGATCACAGATTTTATATATGCCAGGTCCTGAATTTGTATCTGATTCAATATCTATTTCAAGCGCTGAATATTTTCCTGAAGTAGTTCCAATGGGAAATGCAGTAAGAGTTGCACCCTGGGCCACGTTTGCACAATATGGAGAGACGGGGGCCAGGATGTCTGCATCATAGTATAGAAACAAAGAACCATTTTGAATGGGAAATTCATTGTTCATCAGAATTGAGATACTGACATTCTGTTCAGGGACCAAACCCGATTGGCTCACGACAAAAATGTAAACCTGATCTTCCTCCTGGGCGGCAATCGTAAAAGAGAACAGATTAAAGCCCATCAGAAGGATTAATGCCGGCAGAGTAAATTTCATCCTTTTCATTGTGTTACTTTTTCACATTATTATCACTGTTATTTTGTAATTACCATTTTCCTGGTCTGGATAAAATCGTCGCATTTCATCTGTACATAATATACTCCGGCTGAGTACCTGGAAGCAATTGCCGGAAAATGCATCGTATATGTTCCGGGGGGGGTCTCTTCATTCACCAGGATTGAAATCTCAGCTCCCATCGGATTATAGACCTTGATCGTTACAAAACCGCGGATACTTAATTGATAGCCGATGAGGGTTGAAGTACTGAAAGGATTTGGACAGTTCTGGAATAAATTGAAGTTCCCTGAAGAATAATTCAGTTTATTAATTCCGGTATAAAGGAAGGTAACCTCCTCTGACCATGGGCTCCACTTTAAGTTATCGTCCCTGTACCGGGCCCTGAACCAATAATTTGTACCCTGTGTAAGGAGACTGTCGGGGAATTCAAATACAGTGAGGTCGATTCCTGCATTTTGGTTGATGGGAAAAAAATCGGGTATTCCGGTATTTTCAAATATATCCTCCGAATTGCGGATGGTGTTAAATACAGGCACTTCATAATTACCCTGTGTTTTTGTCATCTGAAACTGGGAAGACATACAGGAATCTTCTCCGACCATCGGAGTGGCTGTCAGGAGTACCCCGTTTTCAGTTGTAACAGCATTGACAACAGGTTTCTCAGGAGGCTGTTGTAATATTCTGAAATGCCAGGCATCCAGAAGCTGATTATCGATTTGATGTTCCGGTTTCCCAAGGGTATAGACTTCCGTGATATAAGACTTTTTATCAACATCAACATCCATTAGGGTATAATTATAATCATCTACCGTTTCCTGAATCTCGGGGTAATCATGTGAACCGGCGAAATACCTTGTCAAAGCAGCACCTCCGCCTCCGGTCAGCAGGGTGCGGAAGTCATGCAGGTTACTGCTCTGGGGATCAGCATCGGTAATGGTTCCCAGTTCAAAATCATGCGCATGTCCGAAAGAGTATTGTGTGACTTTATTACAATTCAGGAACCTGGGAAAAAATACTTTGCTTACGGAATCGGTATTTCCGCTGGTCCATACTTCCGTATGCCACGGGTGGTGTGCAAACGGAAAGACAAAATCGATGCCCTCCGCTGTATCTGATTGGGCAAGAACTTTGTCCAGCCACGCTGACTGGATAGGTGCACCGATGATATGTTCATTGCTGTTCAATATTACAAACCGGCAGTCAGCAATATCAAATGTATAGAATCTTTCGTTATAGGCAGTGGCAGCAACCGCTGGATCGGTGAAATCTTCGTACTTCATATAATCAAAATAATAGGCCGATTCATGTTCGTGGTTTCCAATGGAGACCATAAAAGGCACGGAGCAGGACAGGTTGGCAATGGGCGTGAAATATTCATTCTGAAACCGTGCGATATTGGTCCCTTTCCATACAATATCCCCGGTATGCATCACGATATTCACGGAATCGTACCAGGCTGTTCCATATTTTGTTCCCAGCGTTTGTATCATAGCCTGGCAAACCTCATTCAGATGAGATGGAATCGTATCACTATATCTGGAATCGCCCAAAACTAAAAAACGAATATGTCGTCCGGGCGTTCCGGGAAGTGGCTCACTTCTGAAAGGATATACCTCAGAAGAATCTACTCCGCTGATACAACGGTAATAATACCTTGTGTCCGGTGTAAGGTTGGTCAGTTTGACCGTATGCCAGATCTTTCCGCTGATATTCTGATAAGAGCCGGTTTTCTCCTGGGTTAGGCTTATTTCAGAGAGGCCGTAACGGACTTTTGTAAAGGAAACGTCAGTCGAATGCCAGCAGATATAGATCGAAGTCGGCGTTGGAGTCTGTAAATACGGATTTACCTGTGCATAGAGATTGTAGCACCCTATAAGGGTCAGCATCAGAATTCCGGTTATCAGTGATTTTTTTTTCATGCTCTTATTTTTTTTCATTTAGGAAACCTATACAGTTCGCTTACCTGTCGTCCTGCGTCATTGCCTGTTCTACCTGGTAATCGTGAATGAATCGATAAGGCTGTAAGACCCGGTGTAACCCCCGTAACTTTTTACCGTTACGTTGCCGCCATTGATATCAATGACACTGAAGTAATAGGTTTTGGCGTCATTGTGCACGTTCCAGGCGACTTTGACGGCCGGATCGATGGAATCGCCGCCGCCACCGGCGCCACAGGTGCCATTGAGAAGCTGAACAACATTGTTATGCCATGCAGGAGTCGGCGGTATGGTCTGGGGATTCGGCTGGACACTGCTGTCAATGGTCCGGCGGGCAAAAAGATGCGAATGTCCGCAGGCGTAAAAGTCGAACTTGTTGGAGTCAAGGTAAGCCCAGAGCCGGGTAAAGGACTGGCTTACAGTGGATGGTTCTGCCGTGTCGTTTGAGACATAGTAATAGGGTGTGTGAATGAAAAGAAATTTATGGGTTGCCTTGGTTTGAGCTACCTGTGTTCTTAACCATGACATCTGGGGACCTTCGATGTTGCCCCCCAGGCCATCAGGAACAGAGTCATGGGTCAGGTAGTAGGGATCCAAAGTCGCGAAAAAGGAACTGCCGCCCGGGGAGGTGAAGGAATAGGCCAGGTGCTCGTAGCCGGCCGGCCCGTTGGCTGGGTTCTCAGAAAACACCTGCTGGAACTGCTGTTGGTTGCTGAGAATGAAACCGGAATCAGAGTGCTCGTAATACAGCTCATGATTGCCGACGGCGGTATAAAGAGGTATTCCCTGGCTGGTGATGGGTGTGAACAGGTCTTTAAATGCCTGGAAGGTGTATGAGGGATGGATATAGCCCCTGTAAGACATGTCGCCGCCAAATATTACAAATGACGGCTTGGGAGACAACGTGGCGATCTGGCTGATGATGGCGTTCAGCACAGGGGTGTTCACCGGATTGTCAAGCTTGTCGCCACGGCTGTCGGCCAGCCAGACGAAACGAAGTGTTTCGCCCGGTGTTACCGGTTGGTCCGAACTGCTCTTCTTGCAGCCGACGAGCATGGCGACAACAACAATCATCAACATCATAGCGCCGAGGTTGAAATGGCTTTTCAAAATCCGGAAAATGATCTTTAATTTTTCAGACATTGTTTTTCTCCTTTCTCAAGTTAGAAACATTTTTCTTCAGGTTTGCATTATGTTCTTGGTCAACATCTTCAAAGTATTATCGTCAATGCAATGTTCGGCAATGAATATTTTTCTATCTATTATCCCGTTTCACGGGATTTCCGGCTAAGCCGAAACCAAAGACGTCGAAGGCTGTTTATTTTGTGACTGTTATTCTTTTTAGCGAATTTCTTACGGCGGTGACTTTTCCATAGTACTTTCCTTTAGTGGAAGCAAAAGCGTCTTACAAAATTATTACAATATACTACAACTTTGTTTAATTAATCCCTCCATCAGGATTGCAATAACTTTTCAAACCAGGTGTCATTTTTAAAAAACAAATATAAGGAAATATATAATTATCCAATATTTGACCTTCCATCCAAACCAAAACGCAGGGTAATAGGATACTTAATCCCTACTTAATCCCTACTTAATACAATGCTAAAACCAAAAAAGAACCTGTAGAAGAACCCCTCGAAAAGAAACTTTGGAAAACCGCTGACAAGCTCCGTAAGAACATGAGTGCCTCGCACAATGAGGTTAAGGTATTGAATTATGCACTTACTCCCGGAAGATACCAATGCCACCATTGACTGGACCCTCCGGGAAAGTGCAAGAGCAAAACTGATGGTTATTGTAAAACGAACACTCAATAAATATGGTTATCCGCCGGATAAACAGCAGAAAGCGATAGATACTGTGTTAAAGCAGGCGGAGATGACTGCGGAGTACTGGGTGAGTGGTTAACATATTTGTTAAGCTCAGGTCTATTAAAAAGCCCGAACAGCACGCACATAGAGTCCGCCGGAGTTCTTATTGGTGGGAACCGCGTTACTAGTTGAAAAGTCTATAGCATACGCTTGATTTGCACTAAACTGTGATGAACTCCAATACCATGCGCTGGCAAACCCACCAACCGCAACTTTTTGTGTGGATAAATTCATAAGCTCGTTATTTGACGGCAAAAACCAGTCGTCGTAGCCGTTAAGTACAAGGTCATTGCAGATACGGGCCGCAATCCCGGCCGTGACGCATCCGTTTACGATGGCTGTGGTATTGGCCTGTCCCGTGCCAATAGAAGGGGATGTGCCATCAATTGAGATTCCGAAACAGCCCCAATCGGTTGTCCCTTGGTCGCTGGTGGCCGCAATCAACCCATGCAATCCAGTTCCATCAACATAGAAGATGACTCCTCCGCCATACGATTCACCGACTACAAGCATACTGGGTGAAGCACTTCCACCAATCATATTCGTCCAGGTAGTCCCGTTATAAACCTGTAATTCTCCGTTAGGTCCGCAATTTGTGCACCAAACGATTAAACCGGCAACAGGACCCATAATCATCTCCCGCTGTGCATAAGAC
>CAIWTA010000221.1 GCA_903915465.1 uncultured Bacteroidales bacterium
CGACACCCTCGCGGCAGAATATCCTGCCCAAACCAATTACCTTTACCTGACTTATCATGCCTCCGTTCATGATATCTCTTATGAAAATGATGGAAGATCAGTGATCGTTCTGGGTTCAGGGGCTTATCGTATCGGTAGCAGCGTGGAGTTCGACTGGTGCAGTGTAAATGCATTAAAAACCGTGAATGCCGAAGGGTTCAGGTCGGTGATGATCAATTACAATCCTGAAACGGTAAGTACCGATTATGATGTTTGCGATCGTCTCTATTTCGATGAACTCACATTTGAGAGGGTGCTTGATATCATTGAGCTGGAAAAGCCGAAAGGGGTGATTCTTTCGATGGGCGGACAAATCCCCAATAACCTTGCCACCAGGCTGCATGAAGCGGGAGTGAGTATTCTCGGAACCAGCGCTGAATCTATAGATAAAGCTGAAAACCGTCATAAATTCTCAATGTTATGCGATCAACTTGAAGTGGATCAGCCGAGGTGGCAAGAGTTGACGGAAGTGGACGCGATTTTCAGGTTCGTGGATGATATCGGATTTCCTGTTCTTGTACGTCCTTCATATGTACTTTCGGGCGCTGCCATGAATGTGGTTTCCAACAGGAATGAACTTGATCATTTTCTCACTCTGGCAGCCAATGTATCGAAACAATACCCTGTTGTGGTTTCCGAATTTATTGAGTCGGCAAAAGAGATCGAAATTGATGCTGTTGCAAAGAATGGCGAGGTGATCGCCTATGCCATTTCCGAACACATTGAATTTGCCGGGGTTCATTCAGGTGATGCCACGATTGTATTTCCTGCACAAAAAATTTATGTGGAAACGATCCGCAGGATTAAGAAAATATCGCGGCAGATCGCGAAGGAACTTGATATTTCAGGACCGTTCAACATTCAATTCCTGGCAAAGGACAACGATATTAAGGTGATTGAATGCAACCTTCGCGCCTCAAGGAGCTTTCCTTTTGTATCGAAAGTCCTGAAGAATAATTTTATTGAAATTGCGACCCGTATCATTCTTGGTTCTCCGGTGCAAACGCCTGATAAATCTTCCTTTGACCTTGATTATGTTGGAATTAAAGCTTCCCAGTTTTCGTTTTCAAGATTGCAGTTGGCCGATCCTGTTTTAGGGGTTGATATGGTGTCAACCGGAGAAGTTGGATGCCTCGGTGATGATTATTATGAAGCAATATTAAAAGCAATGTTGTCGGTTGGTTATGTTGTACCCGGAAAAAGCATCCTGTTGTCGACCGGCCCCGCCAAATCGAAGGCAGAATTACTTGAAAGCGCCCGTATGCTGACCGATCTCGGATTTGAACTTTACGCCACCAGAGGAACCCATCATTTTTTTGCTCAGAACGATATCCCCACCACCATGGTTTATTGGCCAGATGAGAAAGAGAAACCCAATGTACTTGATCTCTTCAAAGAGCGTAAGGTTGAATTGGTTGTCAACATCCCGAAAAACCTCTCCAAAACTGAGCTCGATAATGATTATACAATCAGGAGAAGCGCTATTGATTTTAATATCCCGCTCATCACCAATGCCAGGTTGGCAAGCGCTTTCATTACTGCCTTTTGCAGATTTAAACCCGGGGATCTGGATATTAAGAGCTGGGGGGAATATTAGATTACGGATTACGGATTACGGATTACGGATTACGGATTATGGATTACGGATTACGGATTATGGATTACGGATTACGGATTACGGATTACGGAATATAAAAAGTCGCCAGTTGGAAGTCAGCAGTCTACAGCCAGTAGCC
>CAIWTA010000222.1 GCA_903915465.1 uncultured Bacteroidales bacterium
AATGATATGTTGAATTAAAATTTAAACAGTCTCTTAGTCTAAAGTGTGTTTTTTTGTTTTTCAAGATAGCATTTACGGCACAGGGGCTCATAAGCGTCTTTTTCTCCCAGCAGCACCTGTTGGATATCCTTGATGATCCTGTGCGAATAATGTGCAAGGTCGCCACAATTCATACAAATAGCATGGATCTTCGTTACATACTCTGCACTTGCCATTAGCGAAGGCATCGGACCAAACGGTTTGCCTAAGTAATCCATGTCAAGACCGGCAACCAACACACGAATTCCGTTGTTTGCGAGGGTATTACAAACAGATGTTATCTCTTCATCGAAAAACTGCGCTTCATCAATACCTACAACATTCGCATCGGCTGTCATTAGCAGGATTTGAGACGCAGATTCCACTGGTGTAGAAAGAATGGAATGGGCATCATGCGAAACAACCTGCAATTCATCATACCGGGTATCCATCTTCGGTTTAAAGATCTCAACTTTTTGTTTGGCGATCCGGGCACGGTTCAGCCGGCGGATGAGCTCTTCCGTTTTCCCCGAGAACATTGAGCCACAGATAACTTCAATCCATCCGACACGTGAAGGAATGTTTTTTTCGAGGAGCATATAATCCAACTGAAATGTTTTACCTTTATACCGCAGAAGCTCACAAAAATAAGAAAATTCAGTTCAGTAATAACCGATATTTTTAAAATGAATACAACCATTCTCAAAGAAGAAATTCAATGGTTGCTGGAAGCAATCAAAGAACAATATGAGGTTATCAGGGCTTATGAAGACAAGATCCCGCAAATCGAATTTGATATTCTCATGGACAATGTCAGGAACCTGTATGAGAAACTTCACTTGTTTAACAGGACAAACGATCCTTTTGGTTATTTTGATCATATTGCGCAGGAAAAAATCCCGGCGAAACCTTTGGACACATTCAGCAATCCTCCTGAGGAGATCAGAAAGGAGGAAATATTTCAAGTTGAGGAATCTCCTGTTGCAATTCAATATGATGATATGAATGGGAATTCCCTGAAAGTGAAATCATCAATGAAAGAAAATCAAGGTCAACACCTGGATCTTTTCAGCACCGGGATGCCGGGCTTTTCAGGTAAATTACAGGAAGCACGTCACCAAAGTTTAGCACCAAATAGCAGGAAGTCTGACCGTCAAGACCTTAAAACATTAATTTCCATTAACGATAAATTTCTTTTTATCAATGAGCTTTTTGATGGGAACCTGCGTGAATACAATGAGAATCTTGAAGCTCTAAACGGGTTCTCAGATTTCAACTCTGCACTGGAGTTCCTTGATATTTTAAGGAAAAAGAATCTCTGGAACAGTGAATCCATCGCTTTTGGCAAACTACAGGAATTGGTGGAGTTAAGGTTTAAGTGATAAGTCACAAGTCGAAAGTCGAAAGTCGAAAGTCAAAAGCCGAAAGTCAAAAGTCGAAAGTCGAAAGTCGAAAGTCCAATCGTAACTCCTGTTAATCGTAAATTTTTTATCGTCCTTAACTTTCCTGTATCTCGCTAATTATCTTCTGAACCTCCTCCAGATCATTCGCAAGCATCAGCCTCATCCTGTATTTTTTTATATCCGGGAACCCTCTCAGATAACCACTGTAAAACTTTCGCATTTCATAGATCGCCGGTAGAATTCCCTTATATTCGACCGACTCCAGAAGATGTCGTGTGAGTATGTTCATCCGCGCACTGATTGTGGGCGGAGGAATCAATTCACCATGCTCAAGATAAGATTTGATTTCACGAAATATCCATGGATTCCCGACAGCCGCACGGCCGATCATCAATCCATCAACACCATAGCGGGTCTTCATCTCTTTGGCTACGATCGCGCTGGTGATATCTCCGTTGCCAAATACCGGAATCTTCATCCGGGGATTATTTTTTACGGCTGCAATCAATGTCCAGTCGGCTTTACCGCCATAAAGTTGAGCCCGCGTCCGGCCATGGATGCTGATGGCCTGGATACCCGCGTCCTGAAGCATTTCTGCAATTTCGACAATATGTTTGCTCTGCTCATCCCAACCTAACCGGGTTTTCACTGTCACCGGGAGATTGGTCGATTTGACCACAGCCTCGGTCATTTCAATCATCCTGGGAACATCCTTCATCAATGCGGCACCACAACCTTTGACAACCACTTTCTTTACAGGGCATCCAAAATTCAGGTCAATGAAGTCGGGATTACTTGCCTCTGCTATCATTGCCGCCTGCTTCACGGTTTCAACAGAAGATCCGAAGATCTGTATCCCGACCGGACGTTCTTCTTCACGAAAAAGCATCTTGTCGTTGCTTCTCTTTGCATCCCTTATCAGCCCTTCCGATGAGATAAATTCAGTCATCATGATATCTACTCCGAAAGGTTTGCAAACCGACCGATAGGGCGGATCTGTGACATCTTCCATCGGTGCTAAAAGCAATGGACATTCGCCTGCTTCTATGTTTCCAATCCTTACCAAAAATCAGTACTTTTGCCACAAAATTAATCAATTCCGGGAACCTCATGAAAACTGCTATTCTGGGACATCTTACACCTTTCGCCAAGATCGTTTTTGTGCTGATGCTTCTCATAACCGGTTTGATCATGACACTTGGGGTAGGGATATTGGTGGCGATTCCATTGTTCCATGTCAATTTGCTCACGGATATGACCGCTCTGACAGATGTCAGCAATCCGGTTGTAATGAGCCTGATAAAGTACCTTCAGATCGTTCAATCCATTGGTCTTTTCATCATGCCGCCATTATTGGCCGGATATTTTTTTGAGAAGAATGCCTTGGTTTACCTTGGGATGAAAAAAAAACCCGGAGGCCTGATTCTTATTGCTGTTCTTCTTTTGATGTTTTTCAGCATCCCCTTCATCGACTGGTTAGTATCCATCAACGAATCGATGAAACTGCCGTCATTCCTGCAGGGAGTCGAACAATGGATGAAAGACTCCGAAGAGCAGGCCGCGCAGTTGACCACCGCATTCCTGAATGTTCATACGGCAGGAAGTTTTCTTCTTAACATCCTGATCATCGCTATTCTTCCTGCAGTTGGTGAAGAATTGCTATTCCGTGGGTTACTGCAAAAGCTTTTTAGAGAATGGTTTAAGAATATCCATGTGGCAATTTTCTTTACTGCTTTCATTTTCGGCGTGGTCCATCTGCAGTTTTATGGTTTACTCCCAAGGATGTTTTTGGGAGTAATCTTTGGTTATCTTTTTTACTGGACTGGCTCGCTGTGGGCTCCTGTTTTTGCGCATTTCCTTAACAATGCAACAGTGGTCGCGGTTTCATTCCTTGGAAACCTGGGGATCATCAAAATCGATTATGAAAATTTCGGGAACAATGACAACTTTTTTTTAATTGCCGGAAGTTTGATCTTTTCATCATTGATTGTATGGTTTATCTATAAAAATCAAAAGCATGCAGATCAGAAGCTGGCTAAGCATTCTGCAGACAATGATACGATATAAGTACCTGTTGTTTTTTTCAATTCATATTGACAAAAAGCCAGGAAAAGAATTTGTGTTTTTATATTTTTTTACCACTCAGGCACTAACCTGGTTAATTCACAAAATGTTAGTATTTGTCCTTTTCTCTGTGATTCTCAGTGTCTTCTCAGTGAACCTCAGTGTAATTTTCTTTCACAGAGAACCACAGAGG
>CAIWTA010000223.1 GCA_903915465.1 uncultured Bacteroidales bacterium
CGCACACTTGTTGTAAGCTGTTGAAAAAGTGCAATAATACAAATTTATCTGAACGACAGCACAACAAGTGTGAAGTTTTCCAGAGGGTGGAAGTCCCTTACGGGCGGGTTAATTTCCTAAACCGTTAGCAAGTGGCAAGCTGGTTGCCAGTAATGGCAGCAGTGAAGGAAGCCAGACTGCAAAATCTGGTACTGACGAACAGAACCGAGCAAAGCGAGCTCATGAGCACCAATAAAAAAATAAATATTATTGCGAATAAACGGTATATGAGGCATAGTTATCCGGGTAAGCAACCACAACCTTGCAAAGCCCAAAGAACACAAAAAGGGTAGTTATGTAGATGCCGCAGGAATCGGAGGAAGGGAGATGCTCTTACCGGGGGAGATCCCGGAAGTGGGTTTGAGTTTGGGTTTAGGTGTGGGTGTGAGAAGACCCACCGGGAAGTCAGCAGAAGTCATAGTAGTTACGGAAACGAGCCGGCAACATTAAAAGATAGCTGGAGGTCTCACCAAAGTAGCGAAGGACTGAACGTTATGTCGTTCCTGATTCAATAAGGAGTTTTAATCTTCGAGCTTACCAGCCTTATTTTAAAAGGAACAAGTTCAACTGGTGTAAAGAGCGGCTGAGCCTTACGTAACGAACAGCTGTGTACGTGGCCCGCATGCGCGGTGGTGCGAGCTGCTTTCCCCGTCGGCGATGCTTACGGGGCAGCCTACTCGATTACCGGGTACCCTTTTTCAAGCTTTTAACCAAAATATTTATTCCGGACTATACAGATACTAACCACAGTTAAGAATTTAAACAACCAGGCCCGGGAAAGTTCGTAAAGTCAGGTCCCTCAGGCAAACCATTCCCATAATTTGTAATAAATCTATCAGGGTCTAATAGGTTGCCATTTGAATCTAAAATATCGCTACTATTTCCATTACCACCATCAGGGTCGTTACCGCCGTAAAGTGCTATCATATTGCGACGCTTTTCCGGCGTTTCAATACTATCTGGTGTGATAATAAAGCCTGAAAGGCCGGGGTTTATTGGTGTTATATTACCAAATAATTTTGCTTCTATTATTTTTGGGTCGATAACTGAACCTCCAGAATCAGCATCAGGGTTTGAATAAAGTTTTTCATTTGGTGGAACTATTACGAAACTACTACTGCGACTATGTTCATACATTGAGTCAAGAGCATCATAAATAGGTACTCCTGCTGAAGTATATTTATCTCCAGAAAGAAATGAAATTATATCATTTGATATATTATTAATGATTTTACCCCATTTATATGCTGCAGTACCAGTTAAAGCTAATGCAATCAAGCTAGCACCTGCAAATGTGAGAACACTTTCGGTCGCTACAGCCACTCCTGCAGTAATTAAAGCTGTCCCAGTGGTTTGAGCTGCAGAATTCACAGGACTCGTTTCTTCTTTTTCATCAGCGATCAACCCCCAATTTCTTACTCCCATAAGCCTTGAACCACTAACTCCTTCGTAGACATTATATTTTGATTCCCCACCTGCTCTCTCTCCGTGAGCACCATAGTTACCCTGGTTTGCTGTATGCCCATTTTGAGCATTGTGTGCCCGCCCATTCAGCATATCCCTTCCACTTATAACATCCGTAAACATGGACATCGCATCTCCAAAACTACCTGCCATTCCCTGTCCGGCATTACCCAAGCCATGAAATAATGAATTCAAACTGTTACTTAAATTGGAAACCGGATCATTCGGAGAAATTGTTATCCCGTTCACCTCGAAAATATGACCGCTGCCAAGCCCATCAAAGCCAAATCTTTGCCTGGCATCATTTGTCAGGCCATCTATTATCGAAGTTATATTCTGCCTGCCATCAAAAAAGTTAAGGGATTCCTGCCATTTACCATTGTCGAAGAAGTCGGTTTTAATCGGGATGTCGAGCGTTGGGCCGTAAGTATATTGTTTTGCCAACTTTCCATCCATATACTCTTCTATCAGCATATCACCGGCATACACATAAGTATAATCAGTTTTTACGCCACTGCCATCCGTTTCAATTCTTTCAATCAGGTGACCAGAAGTATCATAGTAATATTCGATGGTCATTAAAATATTCCCATCATGGTCGTGCTGCACTGCTTTGCTCATTCGCATGTGCTCATCGTACTCATATGTCCAGTAAGTTAGCAACGTGTCCAAGTTCAATATTTCCTTTTCTGTCCAATTGATTTTATTTTCTAATTCTGTAAATTCTATACATCTTGCTTCCAGTAAGCAATTACCCTCTTTATTGTATGCATAAGCAATGGAACCCAGCGTTGCATAATTGTTTAATTTATTGGCTATACCGGTTTCTTTTTTAAGTATGTTCCCTTTGCAATCTAAAGTTGTTTTGTCTGCCCAGAGCCCTTCAGGAGTATAAGTAAACAGAATTTCTTTTTCGAAGGCACTATTTATATCCGAAACTTTATCCACTCCGTATTGCGCTTTTATCAGCCGGTCGACATCATCGTAATAATATCGGTCGCCTTTATCTTTTCCCTGGTATAAATGCACTTCAAATATAACCCTACCGGCAGCATCATACCCATAGCGGCAGCCATCCAATAACTTTTTATTACCAGTATCGGTAAATGTTAATGATTCCAAACGTTGTTGTTCATCATATTTAAAATCGGCCCGGCTTCCATTATAGTAAATAATACCGTCAAACTGTCCTAAGGCATTGTACTGATAGATAGCAATTGTCGGCTGTAGGTTATCAGAAATAGCAGTTACCCTGCCAGCTTCATCATAGCTGTACTGCAAGGTTTTGCCGCCAGGGTAGGAGATACTGGTTAAATTACCTGCATCATCATGTGTAAAACCCACAGTTTTTTCATTCTGTGTTTGTATTATCATACGTGACAATGAATCGTATACCCATGTCATTTTTGCTTTTTCGCTTACAGCCGCAACCAGGCGGTTTTTGCTGTCGTATTTAAAACTTTCTTCTTTTTTGCTGTTACCTGCAAATATTCTTTTTTCAATTCGCCCAATAGCATCATAGGAATGAGATACTCTATTATCTTCCGGTGTGGTTACTGCTTTCAAATTACTTCTTTCATCATAAATATATTGGTAGAGATCTTCATTTTCATTGATTTTTGAAATCAC
>CAIWTA010000224.1 GCA_903915465.1 uncultured Bacteroidales bacterium
CATTTCCCGTGGGTTACCCCCACGGTTATTTAAATGAAACCCTTTCAGGGTTTTCATTTTTGAAAAGTCCGAAGGACTTTAATTTTAATAACCTCCGGTGTAACCGGAGGTAGAACAACGGAAACAAATAAGAACCCCGAAGGGGGTCAACTGAATATTACAAGAATTTTAAACAGTCTCCAAATGAATTGAAATAAAACATAATTACGAATCTGAATTTTAATCCCGCCAAAGGTAAGGAAATAATAGATATGCAAGAATGATTACAGCTCCGTTGATAGTGAGCAGAAGGATGATAAAACCAGTATTTCCGGTTCCTTCCGTCATCGACAAGGCACTTTTTGAAACTTTCATCAGGGTACTGAGCAGGGGGAGGATGATTGGAAAGCTCAGGATGGCCATGAGTGAAAAGTTATTGGTTGCCCTGGAAGCGATGGCGGCGACCATTGTCAGGATGGATGTCATCCCCAGGCTACCCAGCAATAAACAAATCAGGAATAATGGCAGATCCACGACTTTGTTGCCCATCATCAATGAAAAAAAGAGAAAACTTAATGACGACAAGATAATCATCAGCAGCAAGTTATAGGTGATCTTTGCCAGGATAACGGCTTGCGGGCTTGCAAGCGTGTAGTAATAAATATGCCGGGCAGGGCTTTCCTGCAAAAAACTTTTTGAGATTCCGTTGACGGCAACAAAAAGCAGGATAATCCAGAAGAGTGAATTCCATGTTTCCACACTCACAACGTCGTCAAAAGCCAGGAAAGTAACAAAGATCGTTGAAACCAGGTACAGCAATATCCCGTTGATAACATATTTTTGACGCAATTCAAGCCTGATTTCCTTTCCAACAAGATTTTTTATATCTCCGAGTAACATTTCCGATGAGGTTAAATGATAGGATTCACCACAATTAGCTGTTCTGTAAAAATTGAAAGTAATTAACCACAATAGGTAACATTAGTTTCCTTAAAAATCCATAATTGCTATTTTCTAATGTAACCTACTATGCATATGTTGCGAAAAGAATGATGAGACTTAAGAACAGATTAAATTAAAACTTTTCAAAATTACTGTTTTCCGGAGATTTTATTAATAGTAAAAGAATATAGTTAGATTTTTACCGCTCGGTTATTTCTTTATTATATCTTTGTGAGACAATTATCATACAAGAAAACATATAATTCTTTTACACTATTTACTATTCAACTTTAAAATCAAAAAAACGATGAAAAAACTATTACTTTTTGCCTTCGCCCTGGCAATTATGGGATCAACCATTGCGCAAAAGGCAGGCAGGCAGAATGCTGTTCCCAGCAAGATCAGGCCTGCTATCACTAAGGATGTAATTGAAAAAGAAACATCCAATACCGGAACCCTTCCAACGACTCTCTTTCATAGAGAATTAAAAGGAACCAGGACCTTATCAAAGGTACTGCTTGGCAGTTCCAGAAATATTTATGGAGGCCAGTTCTCTTATCAGACCTGTCTTACTTACAATATGGAATTAAACAACATTATGTCCACATTTCGTGGGAATCAGAATGGAACCATCGCCGTCTTTGGAACAGGAAATGATATTTGCGTTTCCATTTCCGGTGACAGGGGAGCTACTTTTGGAAAAAGGTTAGCATTATCAAATACCTTAAATAATCGTTATCCCAATGGTGTTATCTATAACCCGGCAGGAAATACTGACTCTCTGAATGCTTACACACTCGTTGCTGGTCCCCGCGTAGTGAGCAGTTTCGACTTCTGTTATCTGAACACTGGCAAATATGACGGAACCGGCCAGAATCTTCATGAATTTGCCACAGACCCGACTTTTGATCAGGAGGTTTGGCACAATGCTTTAACGGCAACCAACGATGGAAAATTTCACTTCAGTGGCATTGCTGAGTCCCTTAACAGTACATCTACAGGCTATTCCAGTTTTAAATTGAAGGATGTTAATGGAACTTGGAACTCGACCGATAATAAGATAGACTGGAGCGATCCTGCTGAGATTATTACAAACATTACAGTTTCTCCATCTGATAACTCGTTAAACGCAAGTAATTTCAATGATGCCGCGTGGTCAAAGGATGGAACAGTGGGTTATCAGCTACTACTTGGTTCAGATAACCGGCCAGCAGCTAAGCCCAGCTATGTACCAATTATCTACAAATCGACCAATAGTGGAGCAACCTGGACTTTATTACCCTATTTTGACTGGAGTTCACTCTCTGTTGTAACGGATAACATATTCCCTATAAATACTGATACTACAGTTTACAGGCCATTATTCGAAGAAGCCAGCATGGTTGTGGATGCAAATAACAAACCTCATATTTTCGGATATGTGCGCGGTGGATACAGTTCCGACCTCGATTCTTTGGGTTATGTTTATATAAGAGCATCAACCGGGACTGTGATGGATGGAAACGTCATGGAATTTTATCTGGATGCTTCCGATGCCTGGCAGGGTGTATGGATCGACAGTATAACCACAAGCTCAGTAACTGCAGCAAAATCACCCTATGTTTCAAGTCCTAACAATATTGGCTGGGACCACAGAATCTCTGCTTCTGCTACTGATGATGGTTCGAAAGTTTTCTGTTTCTGGACCGAATCTGACTGGAATTTCTGGGGATCTGAGCGTTATGATCTAAATCCTGATCTCAAAGGTTGGGGCCATGATGTCACCTTAGATCTGCAAACCACGATCAAAAATTTCACTGCTAATACAGACCTCTGGGGATTGGCTTTCTTCCATTTCACTTCGAAAATTGCGATGACTCTGCCTTCCGGAGATTGGGAAATTCCTAACCGTATTACTGATATTAATACTTCAGGATTGCAAGCTGATGAGCCTGTTTACCACTATTATGTGAGCGGTTGTACATTTACACCTGCAGATTTCCTTGCAACGAATAACCTTTCCGGAACAAACGCAAATAATGTTACAAATTGCTACCCGAATCCTTTCAGCGGGTTGACAAATGTTGATGTAACCGTTGTAAAACCTTCTAACGTAAACATCAATGTTTTCAACATTACAGGACAAATGGTTTTATCAACCAATTATGGATCTCTCTCAACTGGTTCACATACACTCACAATTGACGGATCAAGACTCCACAGTGGTGTGTATTTCTACACAATCAGTATCGGTGACCA
>CAIWTA010000225.1 GCA_903915465.1 uncultured Bacteroidales bacterium
GTTTTCAACATTACAGGACAAATGGTTTTATCAACCAATTATGGATCTCTCTCAACTGGTTCACATACACTCACAATTGACGGATCAAGACTCCACAGTGGTGTGTATTTCTACACAATCAGTATCGGTGACCAGAAATTCTCCAATAAGATCATTGTAAAGTAACACTTTCCTTTCATTAAAAAAGAAGCTGTCTGACAAAGGCAGCTTTTTTTTTGCCCTCAGGCCAGTAGTATCTTGCCACCAATAAAGAAAGAAAAAGAGCATTGCAATATCTTTTACTGAATAATTTAAACAATATTGGTAATCGTAAAATAATGCCGTTCAAAACACCAAGAAAGGTTTTTGATCAAAAGTTTATCCAAAAAAAACCTTAGACCATAAATTTTTATACTTTTACTGTCAAATAATAACGGATTTCAATTTATAAAGGTAATTGAGATAATAAATTTAACGTTCACTTAAAAACAAAAAACTGATGAAAAAAATTTTACTTTTTGTTTTCGCTTTGGCAATTATGGGATCAACAGTTGCCCAAAAAGCAGGCAGACAGAATGCGGTACGAAGCAACCCCAAACCTGCCATCACAAAGGATGTTATTGAAAAAGAGACATCCAATACAGGAACATTGCCAACAACTTTCTTTCACAGAAATTACAAAGGAACTTCGACTTTATCGACAGTTTTGCTTGGCAGCCAGCGAAATATTTACGGAGCACAATTCTCGTACCAGACCTGTCTTACGTATGATAATGACTTGAACGTAATTATGTCAACTTTTCGTGGAAATGATAAAGGAACAATTGTTCCCTTTGCTACGGGAAATGATATTTGCGTATCCATTTCCGGTGATGGAGGGACGACTTTTGGCAAGAGAACTGCATTGGCTAATGGAGAGTATCACCGTTACCCTGGTGGCATTATCTATAATCCTGCCGGGAATACTGACACTTTGAATGCCTATACTCTTGTTGCTGGCCCTCGTACAGATGGCACGAACTGGGTTTCTACTTACCTCAACTCGGGAAAATTCAACGGGACTGGTCAGAATCTTTATGAGTTCTCTTCAGACCCAACTTTTACTCAGGATATATGGCAAAATGGTTTATCTGCATCCAACACCGGAGAATTCCATTTCAGCGGATCAGGAGATACCTTTAACACATCTGCAACCGGTATCAGCGCTTTTGTACCTAAGTATATTAATGGCACATGGAACGAGACCACTCATTCCATTGACTGGGGTGAACCCGCTTTGTTCACGACTAACCTTACAGTTGCTCCATCAGATAATTCTATCTGGACAGATACATTTAAGGATGCCGCCTGGGCAAAGGATGGCAGTATAGGTTACGAGTTGATGATCGGTTCAGATAACCGTCCTGCATCAAAACCAAGCTTTGTTCCGATCCTCTATAAATCAACTGACAACGGTACAACCTGGACTCAATTACCATATTTTGATTTTGGCTCACTCTCGATCGTACAGGATAATATTTTTCCGGTTATTACCGATTCGACATTATTTAAACCCTTGTTTGAGGAAGCCAGCATTGTGCTTGATGCCAATAACAAACCTCATGTCTTTGCATATGTCCGTGGCGGATACAGTGCTGATCAGGATTCATTGGGCTATGTTTATGTAAGGGCTTCGACACAGACCGTTATGGATGGGAATGTCATGGAATTTTACCTGGACGCATCAGATGTATGGCATGGCAATTGGATAGACAGTATCACAACAAGCTCCGTGACTGCTGCGAAATCACCGTATGTTTCAAGCCCTAACAACATTGGCTGGGATCACAGATTGTCTGCTTCAGCCACCGATGATGGCACTAAAGTTTTCTGTTTCTGGACAGATTCTGACTGGAATTTCTGGGGATCTGAGCGTTATGATTTTAATCCTGATCTGAAAGGATGGGGACGTGATATTGCCACAGATATGCGTACAGATGTGAAAAATTTCACTGCCAACACAGACCTTTGGGGATTGGCATTCTTCCATTTCACCTCGAAAGTTACAATGACTCCTTCACCCGGAGTGTATGAAGTTCCTAACAGGATCACGGATATCAATACAACCGGATTGCAAGCAGATGAACCCGTTTACCTCTATTATTTAAGTGGTTGTACTTTTGATGAGTCCGAATTCACAGTTATTGGGACAAATGACCTTTCCGGAGCAAACGCAAATAATGTTACAAATTGCTACCCAAATCCTTTCAGTGGATCAACGAACGTTGATGTTACTATTGAAAAACCAACCAAGGTAAGCATCAATGTTTTCAACATTACAGGACAAATGGTTTTATCAACCAATTATGGATCTCTCTCAACTGGTTCACATACACTCACAATTGACGGATCAAGACTCCACAGTGGTGTGTATTTCTACACAATCAGTATCGGTGACCA
>CAIWTA010000226.1 GCA_903915465.1 uncultured Bacteroidales bacterium
CAGGGATAAAAGAAGGGTTTTTTTCATAAGTATCATTTTTGAGAACAGGAGAGAATTTTTTCCAAACTAAGGGACTGTTTAAAATTTACGATTAATTCGATTTACGATTTACGATTATATTGACGAATGAAGATTTTTGAGTGCCAAATAAAGGAAAGGAATATATGGAAGTGGTTAAGATTAACATTCTTAAAGAATTGTAAAATCGTAAATCGTAAATTAATAAATACATTCGTAAATCGTAAATCGAATTAATCGTAAATAAACCAAACTGATTTATCGATAAAATATTAATTTTTAAACAGACACTTAACTTATGAAAAAACTTGCTGTTGTAGCCCTTGGAGGTAATGCACTGTTACAAAGTAATCAGAAAGGTACGATTGAAGAACAAGAAGCCAATGCATTAGAAACTTCAGAATGCCTGTTAAAACTTTTAAAACGTGATTACAACCTGGTTATCACCCATGGAAATGGTCCGCAGGTGGGGAACATAATGCTTGCTAATGCTGCGGGATTCAAGAATTACGGAATCCCTGAGATGCCACTCGATATCTGTGTTGCTTATTCGCAGGGTTTTATCGGTTACATTATTGAACAGCAATTAAAAAATGTCCTTGAAGCCAATGACATGGACAGAGATATTATCACAATAGCGACCCAGGTTCTTGTAAAGAAAGATGACCCTGCTTTTCAGAATCCCACGAAACCTGTGGGTCCGTATTATTCACTTGAAGAATCCCAGGCAATGGCAGCAGAGACCGATGCTAAGTTTGCGGAAGATCCCAGGGGACGTGGATGGAGAAAGGTTGTTGCTTCTCCCAAACCATTGGTCATCATCAACAAAAAAACCATTGAGAAAATTGCCCGCGAAGGCCACATTGTAATTGCCGTTGGTGGAGGCGGGATCCCGGTTTTCTACGTGAGTCCGAACAAACTTCAGGGAATTGATGCGGTGATTGACAAAGATCTTGCTTCTGCATTGCTTGCATCCCAGATCAATGCTGATAAGTTATTCATACTCACGGATGTGCCCAAAGTTTGCTTGAATTACAATACGCCCCAGGAAACATCACTTGACCGACTGACCATCGCAGAAGCACGTCAATACCTTAAAGAAGGACAGTTTGCCGAAGGCAGCATGGGGCCAAAAATCAGGGCAGCGATCCACTTCGTTGAACATTCCGGAAAAGATACCATCATTACGAAAACGACAATGCTGGGAATTGATCATGGTGGAACGAGAATTACGTTCGTTTAGTCGAAAGGCTGAAAGTCGAAAGGCTGAAAGTCGAAAGGCTGAAAGTCGAAAGTCAAAAGTCTGAAAGTCAGTAATTCTATTCCTGGAAAACCATCTTCTTTACTTCTAAGCCTTCAATCAGAAGTAATTCGTTTTCAAGTTTGACAAATTCTTTCGGGTCTCCTGAGAGTTCAAGAATCATCAGGCCATTTGGTGAACAATCCGCACCATCAGTTCCATGCAGCCCAAGTCGTGTTTTAATAGAACAGCCGAATTTTGTCAGAATTGGTTGAATCAGGTTGATCTTGCGAACCCTATCGGAAATATGAATGCCGAGAACCCAGATTTCTTTTGATGCCATTATCTTAGGATTTTAGAAGGTTAATATTCAAAATACATACGCTGGATTTCTATTCCGCGTATTTCCGCCAGTGCTTTTTCCAGTTTCTCACATTCTTCCGGCTTTCCGGAAACCTGCAAAAGGACTACACCTACACGGCTGCAGACATTTTCAGTAACCTCATGGAACCCCAGCCTTGATTTGATAACATGGGCATACTCTGTAAGAACTTTTTGGGTCATGCCGGCTTCCTTGATCCGGTCGGTGATAAGTAGGCCAATGATTCGTAAATTATTCATAGAATTTAGGTTAGTCGAAAGTCATAAAGTCGAAAGTCGAAAGGTTAAAGTTTTTTAATCAAACCAGCAATTATTCTTGATATTTCAGAACTTAATGAGGTTAAACCATTACACTTTTCTTCATCGAGATATTTCAGAGATTTAGCTAAATGCAACATTGATCTTACTTCACCACAGGAACCTTTTGCAATAAACAGAAAAAATTTGAATTCTTTATCAGTATTCCTTTCAAATCCTTCCGCAATGTTATTCATTATGGAAACACTTGCCCTGCAAATCTGATCACGAAAACCGAAGTCTTTTGACTTTGAAAATTCAGTATAAATTTTAATTGTAAGTTCTTCAGCTTTTTTCCAGGCAATGATATCCTCAAATTTTTCAATCTTCATTTCTTCTCCCTCACCGATTTATCTGCCTTTCGACTTTATGCCTTTCGACTTTTGCCTTTTGCCTTTCGGCCTAAAAATAAAGATCCCTTTTGCCTTGCCTGATAAGCTGAACTTTCTCGATCACTTTCTCTTTGAAGTTGTCGTCTTCCATCTCTCCAAGTTTTTCTTCAAGCAGCTTATAGCCTTTTTCCTTTGTAGCCGGTGGAGCATAATCTTCCAGGTACTCAACCATCGTCAGCAAGGCATTGGGTTGACAAAACCTTTTGATAAAACCGGGAACCGAAAACTCCATGAAATGCTCGCCGGTTCTGCCCATTCTGTAACATGAAGTGCAAAATGAGGGTATATATTTGTGGTCGATCAGTTCATCCATAATCTCATTAAGCGATCGGTTATCATTGATCTGGAATTGCTCAAAATCAATATCCTGGGTTTTTTTATCCTCTTGTTTTTTGGAATAACCTCCCATTTCGATAACAGTGCCACCATCAATTTGCGAAACACCGTATTGAAGAATTTCATCACGTATAGCAGCAGGTTCCCGCGCAGTCAGTATTAGTCCTGTGTAAGGAACGGCAAGTCGCAGGATCGCAACAAGGCGGGTGAATTCCTCATCACTTACGATATGCTCTTTGTCAATATTCAGTTCGGAAGCATATTGGATCCTGGGAAACGAGATGGTATGCGGTCCGACGTTATAACATGCTTCAAAATGATTGGTATGCCTCACTAATCCAAGAACTTCAAATCTCCAGTCGTATAACCCAAACAAGGCACCAATACCCACATCATCAATACCGGCTTCCTGGGCGCGGTCGAGGGAAGTCAGCCGCCATTCGTAATTTCGTTTGATGCCTCCCAGGTGTACTTTCCGGTAGGTCTCTTCATGATAAGTTTCCTGAAAGATCTGGTAAGTGCCGATCTTCGAATCTTTTACAATGCGGAAACCATCAATATCCATAGGAGCAGCGTTGATATTGACCCGGCGGATCTCTCCCGGACCACTCTTTACGCTATAAACCGTTCTTACTGTATCAGCAATAAAATGGGCATCATATCTGGGATGTTCCCCATAAACCAGGATCAGGCGTTTCTGCCCGCTGTCTTCAAGCGCTTTCACCTGCTGAATCAGGTCTTCATTTGTCAGTGTGATGCGCTTCATGTGCTCGTTGGAAGCTTTATAACCGCAGTACGCACAGTTGTTGATGCAGAGGTTTCCGATATACAGCGGTGCAAACAGAACGATCCGCTGACCATATACACGTTCTTTTAGTGTCTTGGCGCCCTGTTTGATCTCTTCAATCAGTTTTGGGTCGGTGGCATTGATAAGAACTGCGGTCTCTTCAAGCGTAAGCCTGTTTTTACCGAGTGATTTTGCAATGACTTCCTGCACGCGTTCAGGAGTTGAAATGGTATTGTTTATTATTCCCCAGATCTCGTCTGCATCAATGAATGGTTTCATTCGTTGATCTGTGATCTTCAGTTTTTCCGGTGAAAACTTCATGAAGTTGCTATTTTTGGCGAATTTACGAAAAATAAAGAGAACCAGGGAAAATGGAGAGTCTGCTGGCGCGAGTTTGTAACGCGTGTCCGTCTCACTTCGTAAGATTTCCGGCTTCGCCGGAACCGTAGACATCGAAGGCTGATTATGCGGCAACTGATGTTGTTTTTAAAAAAACTAACACCTCGCACCAAGCGACTGAGTTTCTGAGTTTCTGAATTTCTGAATTGTAAAGTGTGAAGTGTGAAGTGTGAAGTGTGAATTCTGAGTTCCTGCATTCCTTCATTCTGAATTCTGAATTTTCCCCCCTGATTGTGAAAAATTTGTATCTTTACCTTTTATTGGCTACTCATTCAAAAACTTAATTAAACCCCCGTCTTCTTATGAGAAAGCATATACTTATTACAGCAATTCTGGCAATATTTCTGTTAATAGCCTTTCAACTTTCCGCACAGGTTGGAATTAATTCTGACAGCAGCCAGCCTGATCCATCGGCAGGACTGGATGTGAAATTCAACAACAAAGGATTCCTGCCTCCCCGGATGACAACCTTAGAGCGAAACACGATTGCCTCTCCTGCCGCAGGATTAGTTATATTCAATACCGATGAAAAAGCGTTGAATCTCTACAATGGAATGGCCTGGAACTCAATGACACCCATCCCTGCTTTTGCCTGCGGTTTAACCATCAGCATCAACCACGTGGTATCAGGCGGTGTTGCACCGGTTAATAAAACAGTTGCTTATGGCACGGTGACCGGAATCCCCGGTGAACTTACAAAATGCTGGATTACCAGGAACCTTGGCGCCGACCACTAGGCAACTGCTGTAAGCGATGCCACTGAGGCATCTGCAGGCTGGTACTGGCAGTTTAACCGCAAACAGGGATTCAAGCATGATGGTACAACCCGGACGCCTGCCACCACTTGGATTGTCAGCATAAACGAAACCTCCGATTGGGTTGCTGCCTGCGACCCCTGTACGATTGAACTTGGAACTGGCTGGCGTATTCCAACCCTTAGCGAATGGACCAATGTGGATGCAAGTAGCGGCTGGACAACGTGGACCGGCCCATGGAATTCTGCTTTGAAAATGCATACTGCCGGGTACCTGAACTTCAGCGATGGTTCGCTGGGCAATCGCGGCTCTTACGGGCCTCTACTGGGGTAGTTCGCAGTACGATGCCACTATCGGCTGGAACCTGTACTTCTACAGTGCGGGCAGCCTCATGTACAACGGCTACAGTAAGGCGTACGGTTTTTCTGTCCGCTGCCTGCGAGATTGAGTGCGCCCAGACGCACATTAAACGGCCGGGAAGAGATTTCCGGTTAATATAAATGAGCATGCTGTAATCAAGATGGTGGGCTGCAAACATGGTGCATCAACAAGGAAAGAAACGAGCTGTTATAGATCAACAGAAGTCTCACTGAAAGCCAAGAAGAAGCAATGAGTAGCAGGATTGATCCACCGATAGGGGCTAACAGGAGCATCTATCAAACCACCCTGCGGTGCTTTCTGACAATGCGGGAGGTATTGAGCGGGCAAAGAATATAGAAGGGCTTAAATCTCTTGAGTGTTGAGATGAAAAAGAGAAATGTTTCGAAATAAATGCAAAATTGTAAAATGGCAAGCTAAACCATTTTACTGCTTACGATTTTATAGCAGAAACTTGATTTCAGAAAGCTCCCGGCCTATTTGATGGACGCCTTTAAGGATTCTTTGAGTCTGGTACGAAGATGGTTTCTTTCTGCCTGAAATGTATTGGGCAAGAAGACTTTGATTCATCCCGATACGGTCTGAAAATGCTTTTGCGTTAATTATCTTATAAAATTGAAAGAATTGAGCCAGATCCAAAGACACCTTAATGTCATTTTCAGAAACACAACGCCCCTCTTCTTCAAAACACAGATTAAGCGCTTCGACTATATTGAATTTAAGTTCGACTAAATCTTTTCCCGTAGTTGCTACCGAAAAATTTTGAGCATACGCCGAATACCCCGTATTTGTTCGCTCGATGATCATTTCAATCTTTTTCATGGGTAATAATTTTAATTTTTATGGTAACATGGAATCTCTATTATTAACATTCGAGTTTTGCATAAATACAAACCAACCATCCTTTTTAAGAATCCTGATGAATTCACTGCATTTCATTTCTCAAAGGTAATAAATATATTACTTATTTTAGATTTTATGTTAGGAAATTTTACTTTCAGATAATTCCGGTGAATCCGCCACCCGACAGGTCGCGAAGCACCTGTTGGGTAATTGTCGACCTGACAGGAACTTCGTAACCTGTCAGGTGGGTTGCGCATTTCAAATGCCGCTCGACTGGTGTTTGGCCGGCAGGCATCCCAGATCTCGGATCTCAGATCTGAAATCCGAGAATAGCGTTATGATTTATAGGCCAGGCATGTGCGTGAGGGGATTTTTTATTTCAAAATTTTCTCGCAGATCACCGCAGATAAAGACGCTGATTCACGCAGATTGAAGTTTGTCGACTATTCTGATTATTGA
>CAIWTA010000227.1 GCA_903915465.1 uncultured Bacteroidales bacterium
CCGCTGCACGAAATTCACTAAAAATCTTCGTCGATCACTAAACTGCGGAAACTCGTCGCTCCGCTCCTCAGACAGTCCGCAGTTTTTAACGCTCTCTCCTCGATTTTCTAAACGTGAATTTCATGAGGCGGGTTATTTTCTTTTAAAGTACCAGTCACCGCATAACCAGCCTTGACCAGTGCGGTCACACCAAAGACGTGAATCGAACGTAGCAACATTATTAAAAAATTATTCGAAATAACTTGACTTTCGCTAAAAAATATAGTATTATTGCATTATCATTATGATAGTATATTGATATTACATTTTAAAAACTGATTTTATGGAAAAGGAAAAAAATTCTTCGATTATTTCAGGTTATTTTGGCGTGTTATCGATTCTGGTCTTTTGGGGTGTTGGAATATTGTGTCTTTCCTTAGCCAACGAAAATCCTGCCGGAATACTTTTTTCAATGTTGCTGATCGCCCTCGGTGGATTCTGTGCCAAGGGTTTGATGATCATCAATCCAAATGAATCGGCTGTTCTGATCCTGTTTGGAGAATATAAAGGAACCATCAAGGTCAACGGTTTTTTCTGGGTTAATCCTTTTTTTATCAGGAAGAAAATTTCCCTTCGGGCGCGCAATCTCAACCGTGAGGCAATCAAGGTGAACGACAAGCTGGGAAATCCGATAATGATCGGGGTTGTCCTGGTATGGAAGGTAGAAGATACCTTCAGGGCAGCTTTTGACGTGGACGACTATGTACATTTTGTGGACATCCAAAGTGAATCTGCTACCCGACGGCTGGCCGGGCATTATCCTTACGACAATTTTGATGATGAGCAGAAAGAGATGACATTACGTTCGGGAGGCGATGAGGTAAACCATAAACTGGAACTGGAGCTTTCAGAAAGGCTTCAACTTGCAGGTATTAAGGTTCTTGAAGCACGGATCAGTCATTTGGCCTACTCTTCCGAAATCGCAGGAGCCATGTTACGCCGGCAGCAAGCAACTGCTGTTGTCGCTGCCAGAATGAAAATTGTCGAAGGTGCAGTAAGTATGGTCGAACTGGCATTGGATCAGCTTAGTAAGAAACAGATCATCGATCTTGATGAGGAAAAGAAAGCCTCTATGGTCAGTAACCTGATGGTTGTACTTTGTTCCGATAAGGATACAACACCTGTAGTTAATACCGGAACGCTGCATCAATAGCGATATGTCGAACAAGAAAGTATTTATGCTACGCCTGGAACAGGATGTCTATTCGGCTTTAGAAAAATGGGCTTCCGATGAGTTCCGAAGTGTCAATGGCCAATTGGAATGGATGATCGAAAAGATGCTGAAAGATTCGGGTCGCACACCTAAAAAAGCTAGCCAGGGAAAAAATTTGTGACTTGTTATGATTCTATTCTTTAAGGTGTGAGGGGAATCAGCCCGGGCGAAAGCAGGTTCGCAATCCTGGCAAACATTATTAATGGCGAATAGGAGCCATTGTTAACTACGACAATGATAGTCGTTCCGGTTGAGGGTGAATACATGCAGACATTGTGGTACCCCTTGGCATCACCGGTATGTCCAAAGTAACCGCTGGTCCCCATAATCCCGAGACCATATTGCATGGGGATTCCGTGGAAATTCTCCCAATCCGTCATTTTCATTCTTTCTTGTTGAGTTCCCGAATTGAGCAGGGTTCCATTCACTAATGCCGGCAACCAAACCAGTAGATTCGACATGCCAGAGATCTGGTTTCCAGAACCCCATGCCCATGAAGGATCGTACCTTTCCGTTACATCCACCAATGTATGCAGACTGTCAAAATATTCGTAACCATGTGTATAAGATGCATAAAATGGCATAAACTGGTTTGAGGGAAAAGTTGTATTACTTAAACTCAGGGGCTCAAGAATACGTTTGCGGTAGGTTTCGCTTAAGGCTTCCCCGGTCACTTTTTCGATGATCATGCCCAATAATACGCAGTTCGTATTTGAATAATGGCATCCTGCGCCAGGTTGGAAATAAGGAGGATATGCCATGGCAAAATCGATCAGTTGCTGGTGAGATAGAATTCTGAGCGGATGTTCCGCCCATATTTTATGAATGGAATCCGAATCAGTGAAGTCGAACAAACCGCTGGTCATATTGGCAATCTGACGAAGTGTAATATTCTCTGAGTTCGGAATATCCGGAAAAAAATTGCTTAGCCGGTCTTCAAGGTTCAATACTCCATCCTGCACAAGTTGCAGAAAAACAGTCGTTGTAAACGTATTGGTGATGGTTCCGATACGAAAAAGATCGGTTGTTTTAAGAGGCAAGTACCGGGCTGTAGAAATATCAGATGTTCCGAATGCCCGTAGGTAATCCAGGCCGCTTAAAGGATTATTCACATAAATCATAGCACCTTGAACAGGGACGTTTGTCGAATCGATAATGTTCACTTTTGTAAGCGAATCACCCCACCGATCCAGTTGATCTGTGGTCGTTTTATTTTCCGGCGATACCGTTTCTTCTTTCTTTTTTTTACAAGAACCAAAGAAAAAAATCAGGATAATTATAAACAGGAGACTGATGAAGAAAGAATTTCTCATGGTAGATTCAAGCTGGGATTAGATTTCCTGACTGCGAATAAGATAAGTTCTAAACGCCAAATTTCGCAATTAATTTGCTACTTTTGTATTAAATTTTATGTAATGAATTTAGTTGAAGAACTCCGCTGGAGGGGCATGATCCACGATATCATGCCAGGAACGGAAGAACAATTGGCGAAAGAGATGACCGCTGCTTACATCGGTTATGATCCGACTTCCGATTCACTCCATATTGGCAACCTGGCGTCGATCATGATGCTGGTTCACCTGCAGCGGGCAGGACATAAGCCCTTTGCGTTGGTGGGTGGCGCAACCGGCATGATCGGCGACCCTTCTGGGAAATCAGAAGAACGGGTTCTTCTTGATGAACCCACACTGCGGTTTAACCAGATTTGTATCCAGAAACAGCTTGAGAAATTTCTTAATTTCAATGTCCAACCGAATGCTGCAGAGATGGTCAATAATTACGATTGGACCAAGGATTTTTCTTTCCTTCAATTCCTTCGGGATGTTGGCAAACATCTCACTGTGAATTATATGATGGCAAAAGATTCGGTCAAGAAACGGATGGAATCCGGGACGGGAATCTCCTTTACAGAATTCAGCTACCAGCTTGTTCAGGGGTATGACTTTTGCTGGTTATATGAACACAAAAATGTAAAACTCCAGATGGGTGGTTCCGACCAATGGGGGAATATCGTAACCGGTACAGAGCTCATCCGCCGGAAATTAGGAGGAGAGGCTTTTGCATTAACCTGCCCATTGATTACCAAATCAGATGGAGGAAAATTCGGGAAAACAGAAGAAGGCAACATCTGGCTAGATCCTCAGAAGACATCGCCCTACAAATTCTATCAGTTCTGGATTAATACCTCTGACGAGGATGCTGCTGACTTCATTCGGAAATTCACACTGTTTTCTAAAGAAGAGATCGAACTTTTCACAAAACAGCACAATGAAGCTCCGCACTTAAGGATACTCCAGAAAACACTGGCAAAAGATATCACCATACGCGTCCATTCAGCAGATGATTATAATGCTGCTCTTGAAGCCTCTGAAATTCTTTTCGGGAAAGGAACAACTCAAACGCTGAAAAATCTTTCAGAAGAGACATTGCTGGCGGTCTTTGAAGGAGTACCGCAATGTGAAATAAAGGAAAATGCTATTTCAGAGGGATTGAACATCGTTGATTTCCTTTCAGAAAAAACGCAGATCTTTGACTCTAAAGGAGAAGCACGCCGAATGCTGAAAGAGGGCGGAGTAGCCATCAACAAAGAAAAAATCGCGGAATCATTCCTCGTCACAGGAGCCTGTCTCCTGAAAGGAAAATACATCCTTGTTCAAAAAGGGAAGAAGAATTATTTCTTAGTGAAAGTCGAAAGTTGAAAGCCGAAAGTCGAATTTCAAATGTCTAATTATTCCAATCCTTATTGCCTATTGCCTGATGCCTAAACTCAATACCCCCAACTAGTTCACAAACTGCTTTGCGTAATACTTCGGAGTAAGCTTTTCTCCTGTAGCTTTCTCAATCATATCATTCCAGTAATATTTGGAACCCGGCATAAATACATTATCTTTCAGATAAGTACCCACATCCTTTTTCCCGGCAAAACTCTGGAATTTATAATCTTCCGACTTGACCACATTCTTCACAATATAAAAATAAAGTTGTGAAGCCAGCAATTCTCCCATCAGGTAGTTGTGATAATAACAAGGATAAGATGCGATGTGGATCTTGGTAGCCCAGTCAGGTTCATTTCTTCCTTCGGGACGTTTCAAAAGCTGATATTTTTCTGCCAGATCCCACCAGAGTTTATTCAGGTCCTGGTTGGGATTGGCATACATACTTTTCTCAAAACGGTACATTACCTGAGCCCAGCGACTAAAAACAAGTTGTTCCATGCGCAAGGTTTTGAAGCAGTTGTCGGCAATTTTCATTTTCTCTTCTTCCGAGATTCCTATCATTTCCTTGATCCATTGAGGATTGGAAGAAAATCTGCCAAACATCATGGCAATCGCTTCTGTAGTAAAGGTCTGCGCCGGATCCCGCAAAATAAAAGGCAACGTATTGTCAATATTTTTATCATACACCGCATGTCCGAACTCATGCAACATTGTATTCATCCACATCTGGTTTGGGGCAATATTACAAAGAACACGCACATCGCCTTCATTGTTAAGATCTGTACAGAAAGCATGTTGGTTCTTCCCGGGTTTTGGATAAAGGTCGCTTTTTTTGATCATATCATCTATGGGAAGACCAATACCGCTGTAAAAGCTGGCTGTAAGCGTTTCAAGGTTCTTGTCCTTATAGAATTGATCAAGATCTACTTCATAGATCTTAGGCGCTTCCTGGAAGAAACGGTTCTGGTAGTTCCAGGGCATCAGTTCGTCTTTGCTCTTCAGCCCATAATATTTGACAAAATACTCATCAATATCACCTTTTACCTGCGTAAATGATTTTTTCGTCAGATTGTCCAGTTCATCAAAAAGCTGGCTTATCATGTTAGGATCTTCTTCGCTCAGCGTAAGGCTCATTTCGTGATAATTAGTAAATCCCATATCTTTTGCAATCTCATTCCTTTTTTTCACCAAGGCAATGATGTCGGAAGAAACCAGCGGGCCAATCTTCTTTTGAGCAGTCCATACTTCTTTTTGTTCATTCACATTCTTTGAATGCTTCAGGATATCTTCAACTTCGTTATCAGTCAACTTTTTCCCTTTTACTTCCGTCCGGAAATTACCATATTTCTGTTCGATCTGACTCTGCATACGGACGGTTGCATTCAGCTTGGCTGTATCTGCTTTTGCCATTAAAAACTGGCGGAACAAAACATCAAGTTGGCGCAGAAGCAGGCTGTCGGTAATCATCCCCGAAACCTTGATCGAGTCCAGTTTGTGAAAGGCTTTTTTATCCGCGAATAACTGAACTATTTTCATCTGTGATTCTTCCGCTTTTTTAAAATCCTCCGGTTTCCCGGAGATGGCAGCATTCCAGCTGGCCAAAGCAGATTCCTGGTACAAAGGAATATAGACTGAATCGAATTTTTTAATAAAGCCAACAAGTTCTTTTTTCATTTTTTCCTGTTTGGATTGACATCCCGTTAAAAGTGCCACACCAGTTAAGAGCAACACCATTGTTTTAATTGTTTTCATCTTGTTATTTGTTTGTCTATTTAGAAAATAAATGTATTTCACGAAGTTACACGAAGGTTTAATGAAGTTACACGAAGAAGAATAATCAATGTCTTTGTGGATCTTCGTGTCTGCTTCGTGGCCCTTCGTGGTAAAAAAATCATTTTTCGTATAATTATAAAATAAAGGAGTGTATGCTAAATTATGTGCTCCAGACCGGGCCGTCTTTGGTATCCTTCACCGTGATCTTTAGCTCCTGCAATGCATTCCTGATTTCATCAGAAGTCGCAAAGTCCTTATTTTCCTTTGCTCTTTGACGAATTGACAGAATTGTAGTCATCAATCCACCAACCAACGAATCCTGTTCTTGTTTTTCATCCTTTAACCCAAGGATTTCGAAAACAAACGTCTTATATAAAGCTTTCAATAATTCCAGGTCTGCTGCATTGATCATTTCTTTTCCGTCATTCACCGAATTGATGATCCTGACACCTTCGAAAAGATTGGCAATGAGGATCGGGCTGTTGAAATCGTCGTTCATTGCATCATAACAGCTTTTCTCCAACGATTGTACAACAGAGTGATTTGTTACAGAAGGAACAAGCTTTCCAAGAGTTTCATAGCTCGATAACAGTTTTTTCAACCCTTTTTCTGCAGCTTGCAGCGCTTCGTTGGAAAAATCGAGGGTGCTACGGTACTGTGCCTGAAGAATAAAGAATCTTATTGTCATTGGGCTATAAGCTTGTGCCAGCGCAGGATTCTTTCCGGTGAAAAATTCATCGAGCGTAATAAAATTATTCAACGATTTTCCCATCTTCTGCCCGTTGATGGTTATCATGTTGTTGTGAACCCAGTATTTCACTGCATCAGATCCGTTGGCAATCCGTGATTGTGCAATTTCTGATTCATGATGCGGGAAAAGCAGGTCCAGCCCTCCGCCATGAATATCAAAATGATCGCCGAGGTATTTTTTACTCATTGTTGAGCATTCCAGGTGCCATCCAGGGAATCCATCACTCCATGGCGATGGCCATCGCATGATATGTTCGGGTTGCGCTTTTTTCCATAAAGCGAAATCTACGAAATTTCTTTTTTCATCCTGACCCTCAAGTGTCCTTGTGTTAGTGATCAAGTCATCGAGCACCCTTCCGGAAAGTTTACCGTAATGAAAATTCTCATTATATTTCACTACATCGAAGTAAACAGATCCGTTCATCTCATAGGCAAAACCGGCATCCAGGATATCCCGGATCATCTGAATCTGCTCGATGATGTGGCCTGATGCCCGTGGCTCAATGCTGGGACGTTCTACATTCAGTGCCTCCATAAACTGGAAATACCGATCTGAATAATATTGTGCAATTTCCATCGGCTCTAACTGCTCCAGCCGGGCCTTTTTTGCGATCTTGTCTTCACCTTCATCCTGGTCGTTTTCAAGATGCCCGACGTCAGTGATATTCCTGACATACCGAACCCTGAATCCAAGGTGCTTGAGATAACGGAAAACCAGGTCGAATGTGATTGCAGGTCGCGCATGACCAAGATGCGGGTCACCATAAACAGTAGGTCCGCAAACATACATTCCCACAAATGGAGGATTGATTGGTTCAAAGGTTTCCTTTGTTCGCGACAACGTATTATAAATCAATAACTTATTTTTCATCAAAATGCTGAAATAGTTTTCAAAGTTAGGAATTTATTTATATTCATCAGGTCTGAAAAGCTGTTTCGGGTATATCTTTTTTTGAGTTGCTCGAATGATAAAGACTTTTGAAACTGAGCTAAAAAGAAAAGCAACAATGTGACAGGGTTCTTTGACTACGGATGATTTGACATTCTGCTTTATTATATCAATGTAAAAATTTTTGCTATCAGATATTCAGGTTGTTATAAAAAAGTTGTAGGAGTTTGGAAATTTCATATTATCTTTGTGTATAATTAATCTAAATAAAGATAGTAACATGAAAAGGATAATTTTTCTTCTGATCGTCAATATTATTTTTGTTGGCCGTGTCTGGTCGCAAGAAAAGGAGATTACCCGTATTCCTTTACTCGGGGAAATGGCTCCTGAATTTACAGCACAATCCACATCCGGAAAAATTCACTTTCCGGATGATTACTCAATGAAATGGAAGATTCTTTTCAGTCATCCAGCCGATTTCACACCAGTCTGTAGTTCAGAGATTCTTCAACTGGCGTCCATGCAGGGTGAGTTTGAAAAATTACACACCAAAATTATTGTTGTTTCAACCGATGGCCTGAATAGTCATATTGCCTGGGTTAAGTCGCTCGAAACTATATGCTATCCTGGCAATGAACCTGTTAAGATAAAGTTTCCATTGGTTTCTGATCCGGATTTTCAAATATCAAAAAAGTTTGGAATGATACATTCTTATACAAGTAACACCAAGGATGTCCGGGGTGTGTTTATTATTGACCCGAATGACAAGGTTTGTGCGATATTCTTCTATCCGCATAATATTGGAAGGAATATGGAAGAGATAAAAAGAACCCTTATCGCATTACAGACTTCGGATAAATATGACGTACTTACCCCGGCCAACTGGACACCGGGTTGTGATGTTTTAGTGAAAAATCCTGTAGATAAGGAAAAATCAAAAGTGCAGGGTGAGGATATGAATACCAATAAGAGCAATTTCCCCTGGTACATGAGTTTTAAAAAGCTGCGTTAGTATTATTTGGTATGGCATGAAGTTATATATTAAAAATATGCAGTGTAGCCGTTGCAAATTATTGGTGAAATCCGAACTGGAAAAACTAGACCTTTATAATATAAATATTAAGGAAGGAGAGGTAGAAATAAAAGAAACTCTACCGGATGAGAAGTTACAACGGCTCACACTTGCATTGCATGACCTTCAACTGGAATTGACGGATGACAGGGATAGCATCCTCATTGAAAAAATAAAGAATGCGATGAATGAAATTTCATATAATTCCGTCGATTGGGTGAACATTAATTTTTCAGATCATCTCAGTTCACAATTAGGATACACATACAAGTACCTTAGTAATAAATTCTTGAAAGTCATGGGCATCTCTGTGAAGAGGTATTTTATAAAACAGCAGATTGAACATGTGAAAGAGATGCTTATACACGAAGATCTTTCCCTGAGTCAGATTGCCTTTAAGATGCATTATAGCAGTGTTGCGCATTTATCCACTCAGTTTAAAAAAGAAACCGGGTTAACACCTTCGCAGTTCAGTCATCTTTCTTATAAAACGAAAACATTAACAACAAATCAGTAAAATTTATAAAAAAAACGGAGAAATGTATAACAGGAAAGGTAAATTGCCAAAGTACATTTGTTTCATGAAAGTCAATTAAAAAATTAATTTAAAACTTCAAGCTATGAAAAAGTCACACATATTATCCCTCAGTATTGCAATGATAATTCTGACCTTCACTTCAGGATTCTCCGCAAATAATGTCACAAATACGACAAATGCAGCACTGATCTCTCAATTTGGAGATATTAGCTATCGGGTAAATATCAATTTGGGCGAATTAAACCTCTGCAATACATACCTGGTTGAGCTTATGGATGCAAACGGACGCCTGGTTGCTCCGGCACAGGAGTATAAAAATGGGGTGAATAGCTACACATTTCATGAAAGAGGACCTGTCACAGGGGTAAGGGTTGCAGCACTGGTAATGGCTAACTGGGACCATTTTATCTGCAGACAGGAACTCTATACATCTCCTGCCATCTATTATGGTCTGTTCCTGAATGGTAAGACTTACTTTTTTAATCTGTACCCAACAATCCATACAATTAAGGTTCCTACAGATTAGTTCGTTAAACTTCCAAATACGGAGAGGGCGTCCCAAAAGGTCGCCCTCTCTTTTTAATATATGCGCTCAGGCTGTGCGAACCTCATCACTGCAACGCTTTCTTATATCTCGCTTTGCACGATTCGCACCTTCGGCGTGACCGAAGAAGCCAAGGCTGCTTATCTGGCGACTGTTATTCTTTTTGATTATTGTCTTTCCCATAGCTTATCGATTGAATTATCAAGGATTTTTTTCTTTTAAAATACCAGTCACCGCATAAGCAGCCTTGTCCAGCGCGGTCACACAGAAGGCATGAATTCAACTTGTTTTTACAGCAAGAACCATATGACCTTTTCATTTTGTTACTTTCCTTTGCAGCTCAGCTTCAAAAGTCCTGATCAATCCTGTGCCTCAAAACAAGATATAGCCAAAATTTGATCCACAAGGGATAACGGATGAAAAAATACAGTATTTATGTTGCTGGCTGTTATCATTGATGATGAAGAGCATATAAGTGATTCTCCTGCTAATGATTGAGTTTTGCGTAATTGGAAAATTTCATGTAGGTTTGCTTACGTAATATTCACGAAAATTTTTTTGCGTTGAAAGTTGTAATTGTCGGATACCGATATTTAGGTTTAGTCATAAGGACATACTACCCAGAAGTATGAACCGATTTTATATGTTTAGATGCCGCCCAACGAAGGAATCGTAGACTCTAATTTTTTTATATGATAAAGAAAAAGATTTTAGTAACAGGAGGTGCGGGATTCCTTGGATCTCATCTTTGCACCCGGCTTTTAAATGACGGGAATGAAGTGGTCTGCTTAGACAATTATTTTACCGGGCAAAAGCAGAATGTCGTACATCTGTTGGATAATCCATACTTTGAATTGATCCGGCATGATGTGACAATGCCGTTTTTTATCGAGGTTGATGAGATCTATAACCTTGCCTGCCCTGCTTCTCCAATACATTACCAGTATAATGCGATCAAAACGATGAAAACCTCTGTGATGGGGGCTATCAACCTGCTGGGATTGGCGAAGAGGATCAAGGCTCGGATCTTACAAGCTTCAACAAGCGAAGTTTATGGCGACCCGGATATTCACCCGCAACCAGAGTCTTACTGGGGACATGTTAACCCGATTGGGGCAAGAGCCTGTTATGATGAAGGAAAACGGGCTGCAGAAACTTTGTTTGTAAATTATAACAAACAAAACAATGTCAGTATTAAGATAGTCAGGATATTTAACACATATGGGCCACGGATGCAGCCAAACGATGGACGCGTAGTATCAAACTTCATTGTCCAGGCACTCAAAAGCGAACCTATTACCATTTACGGTGATGGAACACAAACCAGGAGTTTCCAGTATGTAGATGACCTTGTCGAAGGAATGGTGCGGATGATGGCTTCAAGGGAAGAATTTACGGGGCCGGTAAACCTTGGAAATCCTGACGAATTCACGATCCTGCAATTGGCTGAAATGGTGATACGGCTCACCAAATCATCTTCTAAGATTGTCAAAAAACCGCTTCCACCGGATGATCCGACACAGCGTCAGCCCAATATTGAACTTGCAAAAACGGAACTTGACTGGTTTCCGAAAATTCCACTTGAAGAAGGATTAATAAAAACGATCGACTATTTTGCTTCTATAATTTAGTTCAGGGGCGTTTCATTTTTCTATGAATATCCGACTGTTCAATTGATCTGTCTTTTTCCCGCAATATTCACAGATAACACAAAAGATTACCCATCAGCGCGCGCCTGTGAGGTAAAATTCGTGGATCTTCATGTAATCCTTGAACTATTTTCCTTGACGTTGCCGTATTATTATCGTATCTTTGTACGTCCAAAAACAAAATACCATGGAAACCAAATTAACATTAAGACTGAAAAAGGAAGTAATTGATGATGCGAAAAAATATGCCAATGATCACGAAACCAGTTTGTCTAAATTGATTGAAAACTATTTGTCTGCAATTACAAATGGCTCAAAATCAATTGAAAATATCTCTCCACTGGTAAAATCGCTCAGTGGTGTTATTATATTTCCAGGGGAGGAAGCCCCGGAAGAAATATATCATGAACACATTAAAGAAAAATATTTATGAGAAAGAAGGTTTTTGTCGACACGGATATAATTTATGATCTTCTGGCAAAAAGGGAGCCATATTATTCAGCAGCAGCGCGTTTATTCACATTGGCAGATGAAGGCAAAGTACAAATCTTTATTTCGTCCCTATCCCTGGCAAATATTCATTATTTGCTTTCAAAACAGCAGTCTGTAGATGAAGCAAAGGAAATCCTTCGCAAATTCAAAGTTCTGGTGCATGTAGCTCACTTAAATGAAAAAATAATTGACCTGGCATTAAATTCTGAATTTTCTGATTTCGAAGATGCAATTCAATATTTTTCGGCTTTACAGAACAATATTGAAATACTCATAACAAGAAACTTACAAGATTATAAAAAAGCAACAATATCAATCCTGACTGCCCTGGATTTTATTAATTTATAAGGGTCCTGCATCAGCCAGTCGCTGCTCTCCTTTCGGATAAATCAACAATATTTTTCAATCCATCATTGCCCTCAGGCAGGCGAATCTTGTCACCACAACGCACTTCGCCTTCTTCTATCTCGCTTCGTAAAATCGGGTTGAGCCGGAAATGAAGAAACCGAAGGCTGCTTATGATATTGTTTTATCTTTGCCACCACGTTATAAAACCTTCCCCAATATGAAAAAAATCATCATCACTGTTTCCTTCCTTTTTGCAATTATTCTTTCCTCTTCGTCCATCAGTTTTGGGCAGCCATACAACCTGAAGGAAATGCCGCCGTTAGACCCGAAAGTAAAAACCGGCGTGCTTGACAATGGCATGCATTACTATATCCGGTCAAATAAATTGCCTGAAAAAAGAGGCGAGTTTTACATTGCGCATAATGTAGGAGCCATCCAGGAAGAAGACAACCAGAACGGGCTTGCTCATTTTACTGAACATATGGCTTTCAACGGAACACAGAATTTCCCACATAAAGCCCTCCTGGATTACCTTGCTACCATAGGTGTTAAATTTGGGACAAATGTCAATGCCGGAACCGGTCTGGAACAGACGGTTTACAACCTATCGAATGTTCCGCTCCTGCGTGAAGGAGTGATTGATACTGCGTTATTGATCCTTCACGACTGGTCGAACTATATTTCTTTTGATCCTGCTGAAGTTGAAGCAGAGCGTGGTGTAATTTTTGAAGAATGGAGAATGTACGGATCGGCCGACGAGCGGATGGATAACAAGCTGGCTCCAGTTTTGTACAAAAACTCTAAATATGCCAAAAGGGATGTAATCGGAGACACTGCTGTGATCAGTCATTTTCAGAGGGAAACCCTTACTAATTTCTACAAAAAGTGGTACCGTCCTGATATGCAGGCAATCGTAATCGTCGGTGATTTTGATGAAGCCGTGATGGAAGCAAGGATTAAAAAGCTTTTCAACACCATTCCCAAAGCCCAGAATCCTACTGCTAAGGAAGAATATCCTGTGCCTGATAATGCAGATCCACTCATCGGCACTTCTACTGACAAAGAAGCTACATCCACAATGGTGAATGTAATTTTTAAACACGATGTGATCAAGGACCAGGATAAAAACCTGAGCTATATGCGTCTGCAGTTAATCAGGAGCCTTATCAACAGTATGTTCGGTCAACGGATGAATGAGCTTTCCCGTAAGGAAAATCCTCCCTTTATCTCTGCCTATTCATATTATGGAGGATTTACCCGGACCAAAGATGCATTTAAGGGAATCGCTCAGGCCGCAAACAATGATGCGATAAAAGCACTGACAGCCTTGCTTACCGAGATGGAACGGATGAAACAGTATGGATTTACGACATCAGAATTTGAACGTGCAAAAGCAGATCTTCTGCGCAGTTATGAATCCCGTTACATGGACAGAAATAAACGTAAAAACCGGGAGCTTGTCTATTCAAATATTTCCAATTTCCTGACCAACAGCCCGAACCCTGGCTTGGAATACGAATATTCTTTTGCCCAATCGATGATCCCCGGAATTTCACTTGAAGAACTGAACGGTATTGCAAAGAAATATGTCCGCGAAAACGATGAAATCATCACTGTTACAGGACCTGAAAAAGAAGGAATCACCCTGCCCTCCGAAACTGAGATTCAGAAAGTGATTGCACGTTGTATGAATGTAAAGATCGGTCCTTATGTCGATGCACTTTCCGGCAGGAAACTCATCGAAAAAGAGCCTGTTCCGGGGAAAGTTGTGAAAACTGCCGTCAATAAAGAAATGGGAACCACCGAATGGACTTTGTCGAACGGCATTAAGGTTGTTTTTAAACCTACTGAATTCAAAGAAGATGAGTTGCTTGTTCGTGGATACAGTACCGGTGGCTATTCCGTGCTGAAGGATGATGAAATCCATACAGCCAGCATGTGTGGCGATGCTGTTTCGCAAATGGGCGTGAGCAGTTTCTCCCGAACTGACCTGAACAAAATGATGGCAGGGAAGAGGGTTAATGTTTCTGTCAGCATAAACGATGACCAGGATGCAATTTCTGCCAGGACTTCTCCCCGTGATATAGAAACGGCGTTGCAGCTCATTTATCTTTATTTTACCAAGCCCCGCTGGAATGAAACTGATTATAAAACCTGGATGGATAAAAACAAGGCTTATTACGTTAATGCTGAATCCGAGCCAAGGAAAGCGTTTAGCGATTCGGTTACCGTGATGCTTGCAAACCATAATCACCGCATTGTTCCTATGAATTTTCAAGCGCTCGCAGAAATCACTTTTGATAAACTCCAGGCAGTTTACAACGACCGGTTTTCAGATCCGGGAAATTTCACCTTCCAGTTTGTCGGAAAAATAAATCCTGACGAGGTTAAACCACTTCTTGAAAAATATCTGGCTTCGCTTCCTCCCGCCAAACGTACCGAAACTTATAAAGATAACGGCATCCGGCCGCCAAAAGGTGCAGTTGTCAAAGATTTTAAACGTGAGAACAAAACTCCGAGGACATCGATATTCGTCAACTTCAATGGAAACTCAGCCTTTTCGGCAGACGATAAATTGCTCGGTGCTGCAATCCGGCATATCCTGGAATTGCGTTACATTGATTATATCCGTGAGGAAGAAGGGGGCGCTTACAACGTGAGAGTTTCTTATAATGTCAACAAAAACCCGGTTCCGGGATTTATGATGAATGTGATCTTTGATACAGACCCGGTGAAAGCTGATAAGCTGACCGGCATAGTTCACAGGGAAGTCAAGCGGTTGGTGGAAAATGGTCCTTCGGAAACGGATCTTCAGAAAGCAAAGGAATACTTCCTCAAGCAACGTCAGGAAGACCTGAAAGAAAATAGCTGGTGGAATAATACACTCACTGATTTTTATTTCTACAACCTGGATTTTCTCACCGGTTACGAGAATAAGGTGAAAGCGCTGAATGCGGCTTCCATCAAGGAATATGCAGGGAAAGCATTTTCACAGGGCAATTCCATCGAGGTGATCATGCGTCCCTGATCGGTTTATGCTCCTTTCTCGCCGGTAAACTGATCTTCCTTATTCTTGAAAAGCACGTTGAATGTGGTCAGGCTGCCATAGACGCGGGTGATGTATTGCTGCAGTTCCACTTTTTCCTCATCGGTAAGGTTACTGGTATTGATTTTTTGTTCCAGCACGCGCAGACGATCGCGTACCATCACGATCTTATGAAAAAATACATCGATAGGAATCTCTTTTTCTTTCAGACCTTCTTCTCCGGGGATCATGACAAGCTTTCCGCCTGTCCATTTATTCCCTAAATGCGTGGTTTCCTGCAGGTCGCTGAAACGGCGCAAGACACGGATCAGGCTGTTTTCAAGTTTTTCGTAAGTGTCAAGATCACCAGGGGTTTCCACCGCATCGATGACTTCGAGGCCTTCGTAATCGCGCATGATCTTGCGAGTTCCATGATCGATGAAAGTGATTTCATAAGCATCTGACCGGATCTGGATGATGACCCCTTTGCCAAATTGCGGATGTTTGATGCGGGACCCTACACCCAATTGCATTTCCGTCATATTGATACGTTTATTTTGCCAACGACTGTAAAAAATTGATAGACAAAAATAAGTATTTCTTGCTTCCAGCAGCTTCTACTTCATTTTCTTGGGTCGGGGATGTCTCGAATCTGGCATTGGATGACTTCTTTATTCTCAACTAAATACACATTGCTGATGAACTCAACATTGATCCTTTTCCCACTGGCAGTTTCAAGAGGCAAATCTTTATACCGGATTATTTTTTTCTTCTGTAATTCTGCGAATTTCTCTTTATTACCGATTATGTCTTTTAAGAATCCGATTTCCCAGATTGATTTTTCAATCAATTGTTCATGTGAGTAGCCCAACAGCGCTACTAAAAATTCATTTATTGCAGTAATCTTTCCGGATTTTGCATCGAGGATAATCATTCCATCTTTCGATGATTCAAAGAGGCGACGAAAACGGATTTCCGAAGTCCGCAAAGAGTCATTTTTTTCCTTCAGCAATACTTCCAGTTTTTTGAATTCAGAGACATCGAAAAATGTTATCACCAAACCATCGATTGTATTTTCGTCAGTGATGTACGGTAAAATCTTCACACTAAACCACCTTCCGTCTCGTGTTGAAACTGTGGTTTCGACAGATATCTGGGTTTTGGCCACCTGCATTACATTGCTTTCAAATTCGGGGTATTGTAAATCAGTAGCCAGGTCGGAATAGCGCCTGCCTATATCCGAGCTTCGTATTTTAACTATCTTGATCAATTCGTTATTAAACTTGCGGATATTTAATCTATTGTCCAGGAAAAGCGTACCAATATTAATAGCGTTGAACAGATTTTGCAAATCGTTGCCTGCATGTTTAATATCGATTATCTTAGCATTTAGTTCTGTATTAACTATTTGCATTTCTTCATTCGTACTCTGCATTTCTTCTAAGGATGTGTTGAGTTCCTCGTTGGTTGATTGCAACTCTTCGGTTGTTGATTGCAGCTCTTCGTTGGTTGATTGCAACTCTTCCTGCGTTGTCTGCATTTCTTCTTGTGTATTTTGTAAATCAGCATCTCTTCGTTGCAATAAAATTTCCAATTCCTTCTGCCTCTCACCCGGACTTAGTTTTCCTTTTTTCAGATTCAATTTGGTATGTTCAGCTACATCCGGCACGTCGGTAAAAACCACCATTATCATGCCTCTGAGCAGATCTGGGGTTTCGAGGCGTTGAACAGTAACATCCACAATCTGAGCATTTCGGTTGGTTCCAATTTTAATATTGCGTACTATCACCGGGTCGAAGGTTTGCATTGCTTTGCGGAAGAGGCCAGACAGTTCTTGTTGCAAGCCTCTGCGCGCTATGGCAAGAATATTCCAGTTTGCTTCTCCGGCAATCGGTTCAAGGTATTTTCCGATGAGGCCGGTCATGTACAGAATCTCGCCTTCATTGTTTACCAGCACACTGGCAGGGGCAAAGCGCTGAAGTAAGACCTGATCGGCCAGAGGCCGAATGCTTTCAACGGCTTTTGGCATTATATTGTCCTCTGCTGTTCCTGTTTTTTTTCGGTTGAAGGAACTTGGAAAACAACCGAGTGTAGATCCCGAAGATGTTACAGTGCGTCTAAAAATTTTTAACTTTCTATCAAGCTCTTCAAACCCTTCTATGAGGTTTCCAACGGTTTCGGAGGTACCAAGCACCACAATCCCGCCGGGATTAAGGCAATAGTTAAACAATGCCATCAGCTTATTCTGCAATTCCTGCTCCATATATATCATCATATTGCGGCAGCTCAACATGTCGAGCCTACTGAAAGGCGGGTCTTTGATCACATTCTGAGGAGCAAAAATCACCATTTCGCGAATGAGTTTAATCACCTGATAGCCTTCGGCGTCAACAATAAAAAACCGGGCAAGACGATCGGTCGATACGTCGGCAGAAATCTTTGACGAATAAACACCTTTGCGGGCAATCTCAATGGAATCAATGTCGAGATCGGTGGCGTATATTTGCACTTTCAAGTTCTTAGGCTTCCTTACTTTTTCCAGTACTTCTATAAAAACAATTGCTAACGAATAGGCTTCTTCTCCGGTGGAGCAGGCTGGCACCCAAACGCGCAGTACATATCCATCGGGCAACTCGTTTATCAGGTCGGGAAGCACGTTTTCTTTCAACATTTCCCATACTGCAGCGTCGCGAAAAAAGCTTGTAACACCAATCAGAAGCTCCTTGAAGAGTATTTCTATCTCTTCAGGGGTTTCCTGTAAAAAGCGAATATAGCTGTGTACATTTTCAATCATGTGAGCGCTTTTGCGCCGTTCAATGCAGCGAAGAATGGTATTTTTCTTGTATAGCGAAAAATCGTGGTCTACATGTTCGCGAAGCAGGATGATAATTTTATGGAGGTCATTTATTGTTTTTTTGTTTAATTCGGAATCTATTTTTTCTAAAGAACCAGCCTTTAGAAAAGCGATGAGTTTGGCAGGCAATTCCTCAACCGGAGCCACAATATCGGCGATAACAGCATCGATGGCGCTACTTGGCATGCTACTGAATTTGGCTGAAGCGGGAGACTGCACCAGAACTATGCCATTTTTTTCTTTAATGGCCTTTAGTCCCAGACTCCCGTCTGAGCCCATTCCCGTAAGGATTATACCGATGCTTTTTTCTTGCCTGTCGTTGGCCAATGAACGGAAGAAAATATCTATAGGCAAACGCATACCGTGTAATTTACCCGGATCGAACAAATGCAGCGCACCATGAAGTATAGACAGGTTCTTGTTGGGTGGTATCAAATATATGCAGTTGGGCTTTAATTTAAGGCCTTCGCGCACCTGATATACCTTCATGGGGGTAATTCGTTGCAACAGCTCAGGCATCATGCTAACGTGGTTTGGGTCTAAGTGCAGAACCAATACAAACGCCATCCCATTGTTTTTGGGCATATTATGAAAAAACTGTTCCAATGCTTCCAGCCCGCCAGCGGAAGCGCCGATTCCCACAACGGGAAACTGATTTATTTCATTGTCTACGTGTGCGTTAGGCAGGGGGGGGGTAAATGCTTGGTGTTCATAGATAACGGTTTTGCGGATTTCAAATCAGACTCTGAAAAAAAGAATAAAGATAACCTAAAAACCAGTGAGTTGGATACGAACTAAAGGAAAAAATTAACAATAAGAGTCTGTTTAAAATTCTTGTAATATATAGTTGACCCCCTTCGGGGTTCTTATTTGTTTCCGTTGTTCTGGGGGTGACTAAAAAGTAAAAAAACAAAATGTCACGCAGAGTTTCGCAAAGTTTTACGCTAAGTTACGCAGAGTTAAAATTCATATAA
>CAIWTA010000228.1 GCA_903915465.1 uncultured Bacteroidales bacterium
ACTTATCTCGTAACTAATCAGTTTTAAAAAAGTAATCGATATTAACAATTTTGTCTTTGAAATTAACAGCGTTTTCTATTTTATTTCTGTGATTTTTTCAAATCTCCGGGATATTAACAAAATGGGTTCATAACCCCTGATAAATAAGCGATTGCGTTCTTTGAAATAATGGATTTCAGGATTAATTTTGCAGTATAAATTATGCAAACTCCTGAGCAGATAATTATCGGTGAATTGAAGCGTATCATTTTGATGCAGGCTCAGGAAATTAAATTGTTGAAGACCAGAATCACTGATCTTGAACAAAAACTTGAACGATACATTAACCGAAAAGATAGTAACAATAGCTCTCTTCCACCTTCTAAGGACGAGAACCGACCACCAAGGACAAGCAGTCTTCGAGAGAAAAGCGACCGCAAAGTAGGAGGTCAACCCGGACATGAAGGTAAAACACTTGAGATGACAGAAAATCCGGATGAGATTATTGAACATCGTGCTTGTTTTTGTCCTGAGTGCGGCAAAGATTTGATTAACCGGCCATTTGAGTTTTTCGGAAAACGTCAGGTCATTGACATTCCAACAATCAAACAAATTGTTACCGAACATCAGGTTTACCGGTGTATATGTGCCTGTGGGAAGATAGTAGAAAGTGAATTTCCTGATGGTGTTGATTGTCCGGTCAGATATGGCAAAAATATTGAAACGCTCATAGGGTATCTCAATGTCAGGCAATATCTTCCGTTCAAAAGACTTCAGGAGATGTTGCATGATCTCTTTGCGATTCCAATTAGTGAAGGAGGATTGCATTGTTTGCTGAACCGGTTGGCATCTAAAGGAGTTAACGCCTATGAAATGATCCGACAAAGTGTTTTGAATAGTCGGGTCATTGGAACAGACGAAACGGGAATGAAAGTCAACGGGAAAAAATATTGGTTCTGGACATGGCAAAACAAACACGCTACTTTTATTGTCGCATCTACTAACCGTGGAACATCTACGATTAATGAACATATGAACGGAATATATCAAGATGCTGTACTTGTTCATGATTGCTGGAAAGCACATTTTCAAACGCCGGTAAACAAACACCAGTTGTGCACAGCTCATCTGGAGCGCGAAACCAAATATCTTGAGGAACGATACAAAGTGGTCTGGCCGGTTAGATTCCGGTGCATGCTCATGGATGCACAAAAACTTAAAAAGAAACTTGTCCCTGCTGATTATTATTATCCGAACCAGGCACGAAGCAACTTGGAAAGAGAATTGGACAATTTGTTGTCTGAACTTTTGGATCCAAATCACAAAGAGATGATTACTTTTCAAAAGCGTATTATCAAGTATCGTGATCATGTCTTTACCTTCCTTTATCATCCTTCAGTTCCTCCTGATAATAATGGTTCAGAGAGAGCCATCCGAAATGTCAAGGTTAAACAAAAAATATCCGGACAGTTCAAAATATTTAACGCTGCCGAAAATTTTGCCATCCTGAGATCCATTATTGACACTACCATAAAAAATGGACAAAATGTGTTACAAGCACTGAGTGTCATCGCCGATTATAAAAATGACTGATTAGTTACAAAAATTCA
>CAIWTA010000229.1 GCA_903915465.1 uncultured Bacteroidales bacterium
ATGATCCTTCCTTGTTTCAGCTCCTTCATCTCTCCTATGAAAAGCCGGCAGAATCTCGTTAGGGTAGTAATGTTAAGCGAAATCATTGATTCAAGCTTTTTCCAGTCGGAATCGCAAAACATCCCAAAATCTCCAAAACCAGCATTATTTATAAGATATTCGATGAAGAGGCTCTCTTTTTTTACGCGCTGGAAAATTTCGGCAGGTGCATCCGGTTTGCTAAGATCCATTGCCATGACAAAAACCCGGATACTATATTTTGTTGAAATGTCCTTTGCGATCTCATTCAGGCGGGTTTCATTCCGCGCCACCAAAACGACATCAATGCTATTTTTTGCAAATTCCTTTGCAAGCTCCAAACCAATGCCACTGCTTGCCCCGGTGATCAATGCTGTTTTGTTCATAGATAGGATCTTGAAAAATTTCTACATATCAGTACCAAATGTATAGTGCCCATCAACTCACCAACTCACCAACTCATCAACTCATCAACTCATCAACTCACCAACCGCTTCATTGCCGGACAAAGGTTGCTATCCTCGTACCACCGGCATTTTGGTTTACAGCTTGAGCAGGTATTCACGGGTTGATCGTTCAGCACATGATTTGCCCAGGAAGGATCAGCGAGCTGAGGTCTGGCTAATGCAACAAAATCGACCTGGTCATTTTCAATAAGCCATTTTGCACGTTCCGGTGTTTTGATTTCGTTGACTGCAATGACCGGGATATTCACCTGAGATTTAATGGTGATTCCGCTGTAAACGATCCAGTTGAAGTCGAACTCTTTCGGTGTCCGAGGAAGATTTTGCAGATTGCCTCCATGAGATACATGCAGTATATTTACACCGTATTTTTCAAGCTCCTTTGCAATCAAAATGCCATCTTCAAGCAACGGAGAATTTGCTCCCATGCGGAAACCGATAAGAAAACCGTCACCGCAATGCTTCCTGATTCCCTGGATAATCTCTCTTGCCAGTTTTAACCTTTTGTGAAGATCACCACCATATTCGTCCTCTCTTTTATTGAGCACAGAAGTGGCAAACTCATTCAGTAAATAGCCATGCGCCCCATGAAGCTCAACCCCGTCGAATCCGGCTTTCTGAGCGTGGATCGCACCAGCAATAAAACTGAGCCGGATATGTTCAATCTCCTGGATGGTCAGGCCGCGTGACCGTGGATTTTCTTCCAAGGCAGAAGGCGCCTTTGCAAAAGGTGAAACGGATTCGGGGGTCAGTAATCCGGCATGATGGAGCTGGATCATGGCAACAGCATTCTGCATTTTGATCGCGCGGGAAATCCTGTTGAGGCCGTGTATGTGGTCATCCGACCAGATCCCCAACTGAAATGGTGCCAACCGGCCTTCTTTCATAACTGCAGTCGCCTCAACAATTATCAGACCGGCGCCACCTGCTGCCCGAAGGCTGTAGTGCTCAACATTCCGGTCTGTCACCATACCGTCATCGCCTGCATAATGAAAACAAACAACCGGAGGAAAAACTATCCGGTTTTTTATTGTCAATCCCTTGATTTTAATTTCCGAGGATAATGCTGTCATGTTCTTATTTAAAATGATCAATATGCGAATGATGAATATTGGCTCACACTTTCGGCAAAAATAATAAGAAGTGTTGAATGAAGTGAAGTGGTGATCAATAAAGATTATTCATTCCTGACATTTCATTACCTTTGTTGCATGGAATCCACACGTCAGCAAAAAATTTCACGATTGGTTCAGAAAGACCTTGGAGAGATCTTACAGCAAAAGGGACAAAGTATGGTTGGTGGGGTTTTGATAACTGTCACCAAAGTAAACGTCACCAAGGATCTTTCAGTAGCTAAAGCATATCTTAGCCTGTTTACCAAATCCGACAAAGAGGTACTGCTTGAGACCATCCGGCAGCATACGCGGGAAATCCGTTATGAATTGGGGCATCGCGTCAGGAATCAGCTCAGGGTTATTCCCGAAATTCACTTTTTTCTTGACGACTCACTGGATTATATAGAAAAAATTGATGATCTTTTACATCCCTGATGGAAACTATGATAAATACTTCTTTTTGACATACCGGTCATAGTGCCTCCATCACAGGAAAAAATAATCAAATGAAGTATGATCCTATAAAATCTGCATTAGGAAAAGCTTTTAACAGATCCCTTTTTCTGCGTATCTTCTTTTACAGATTACTTGATATTCTGCTATTAAGAACCTGGCATATTAAAAAAGAGATAAGGAAATGGGCAAAAGACCGGAAGGGAAAACAGTTGCTTCTCGATGCCGGATCGGGATTCGGACAATACTCCTACTTTCTTTCCGGAATTAACCGGAAAGAATGGTTTCTCGAAGCAGTTGACGTCAAAGAAGAACAAATCGCAGATTGTACCGCATTCTTCTCACGCATTGGCAGATCCAACGTCCTTTTTGAAACTGCCGACCTGATTGAATATTCCAAACCAGATACCTTTGATTTTATCCTGTCAGTGGATGTCATGGAACATATCCTGGAAGATGAAAAAGTTTTTCGCAATTTTCACGATTCTCTCACGCAGGAAGGAGTTCTGCTTATTTCAACACCTTCCGATCAGGGTGGATCCGATGTTCATGATCATGAAGAAGACGCTTCTTTTATCGAAGAACATGTCAGGGATGGATACAACATCACGGATATCCGGGAAAAACTTAAACGCGCAGGATTTTCACGCACGGAAGCTCGCTATGCTTATGGAAAACCAGGACAATTGGCTTGGCGCCTTTCCATGAAATATCCAATCCTGATGCTGAATCTTTCCAAACTATTTTTTATCCTGCTTCCTTTTTACTATCTGGTTACGTTCCCTCTTTGTCTGATTCTCAATTGGCTGGATGTTCATCAGGATCACAAAAGCGGCACAGGGTTAATCGTTATGGCTTACAAATAAAATCATATCTCCCCGAATTGAAGTTCCCTTTCTACATAGCACAACGCTATCTGGTTTCAAAAAAGAGCCACCATATCATCAATATCATTTCCGGTATTTCAATCGCCGGTATCACGATTGGAACAATGGCGCTGGTCATCGTCCTTTCAGTGTTTAATGGTTTTGAAAAACTGGTTATCTCCCTTTTTAACGCATTTAACCCCGATATCGTGGTGACTGTCAAAGAAGGTAAAACTTTTTCATCAACCATCGTCTCAACTGACAAAATCCGTAAAATCCCGGGAGTGCTTTATTTAACCGAGGTGATCGAAGAAAATGCATTGGTGAAGTATAAGGACAAACAATATATTGTGACGCTAAAAGGTGTTGGTGAGGATTACGCAAGGATGAGCGGCCTTGATACCATGATGAGCGAAGGGAAATTCAAGCTGCAGGAGCAGGAAAAAAACTTTGCCGTTCTGGGCTACGGTATCGCTTATTACATAGGCGCTAATCTTGAGGATTATCTGAATCCAGTTTCTATTTACGTTCCCCAGCGTACCGGCAATTTTTCGGGCGCTTTCGAATCCGCATTTCGCAACGATGTGATATTCCCTTCGGGATTTTTTTCGGTTCAGCAGGATTTCGACACAAAATATGTGATCCTGCCGATCCGATTTGTGAAGAAATTGCTGGATTACAACGATGAAATCACAGGAATGGAAATCAGCTTGTCAAAAGAAGCAGATTACATAAAAATCCAGCAGCATCTCCAGGATCTATTTGGTTCGAAGTTTTCGGTAAAGAACCGTTTTCAGCAACAGGAATTTCTATACAAGATCATGAAATCGGAAAAGTGGGCTATTTTCCTCATTCTCTCTTTCATTCTTCTTATTGCTACTTTTAATGTCATAGGATCCTTGTCGATACTGATCCTTGATAAACGGCAGGACATCGCATTACTTCAATGTCTTGGTGCTAATCAGGGAACAGTGAAAAATATATTTCTGACCATTGGATTGATTATCACTTTCTTTGGGGCAATTTCAGGCCTGGTAGCAGGATCACTGGTTTGCTGGTTACAGCAGATCTTTGGTTTCGTTAAGCTTGGCGCTGTGGGAAGTACGTTTGTGGTTGATGCCTATCCGGTTCATATGCAACCGATGGACTTTATTTTCATCTTTCTTACTGTTATCTTGATTGGGATTTTTGCAACATGGTATCCGGTTTATAATATACGTAAAATCGACACGCATGGATTTTATAGAAGATTTTAAATCAAATGGTTACTTGTACACATGTAAAAAATGAACTGCCCCGCAGCAAGCTACGGGGAATTGACCCATAAAAAGATTTAGAGACTGTTTAAAAATTTCAATATTTTTCTATTTATTATTGCCCTCAGGCCGGGCGGCCTCGTCGCCACAACGCAACTGCGCCTTCATCTATCTCACTTCGCGAGATTTCCGGCTTCGCCGGAACCGAAGACGTCGAAAGCTGCTTATTTGGCGACTGTTATTCTTTTTGATTATTGTCTTTCCCATAGCTTCTCGATTGAATTATCAAGTAAAGGAAGATAATTTTTTTAAGAATTGAAATGTCGTAATGAAATATTTAAACAGGCTCTAAATCGGAAGATAGTTGTACGGTTTTTTTTATTAACTTTGTAATCAGTGTAACTTGTATCCATTTCAAAATTTCAAATCATATGAAACAACAATCTACTCTTTCGATAATGAAATATTTCGTTGCGCTTTTCTTTGTTTTGATTACTGTTTCTCATTCAGTATTTGCCGGGGAGCTCAAGGTGAATGATGGGCAAACAAAAATTTCTTTTACTGGCAGCTCCTACCAGAGTGTTTCCTTCACGGCGAATTTGTCTGCAATTCAATATCGGAATATTCAGACATCCCAGGGAATTTATACGGAATTGTTCATTCCGGACTACGGATATGCCAATACCATCGGAGACCCAAAGCTTCCTGTGGCGAGGAAACTTCTTGAAGTTCCATTGAATGCTTCCTTTACAATTCATATCACAAAAGAACAGTTCAAGGAATATGACCTGGGAGCTGTTGGAATTAATCATCAGCTCATCCCGGCACAAGCCCCGGTTTCCAAGCACATTACCGATCCTAATCAACTTCCATTTATTTTCAATGCTGCCACATACCAGCTCAATCAATGGTTAGGATCTCCCCTTGTAAGGGTTTCTCCTGTAGGGATTTTACGATCACTGAATCTGGGACGTCTGGAAATTTCCCCTGTTCAGTACAATCCTGTGACCGGAAAAATTCGCGTTTACGAACTTCTGGAAGTCACCGTTTCCTTTACTAACGCCGATATTCCTGCAACCATTTCTCTGAAAAAGAATACCTATTCTCCCTATTTCAATAACCTTTATAATCTTATCCCAAATTACCAATCTGTAAGCGACAGCCTGATAACGTCCGGACCGGTGACCTATGTGATTGTTTCTCCCATCCTGTTTCACGATGCGATGCAGCCTTTCATCAAATGGAAAAAGGAAAAAGGATTCAAGGTTATCGAAGCCTATACGAATAATCCTTCAGTAGGGACAACTACTACATCCATTAAAAATTACCTTCAAGGTCTTTATACAAATCCACCCGGCGGCTATGATAAGCCCAGTTTTATTCTTTTTGTGGGTGATGTTGCTCAGATCCCTGCATGGAACACAAATGGGCATCCTTCTGATTTGTATTACTGCGATTACACCAATGACAATATCCCTGAGGTTTTCTATGGAAGGTTCTCGGCAGAGAATCTGACACAGCTCCAGCCATTTATTGACAAGGCACTGGAATATGAACAATATACCATGCCAGGAGATTCATTTCTTGGAGAAGTTACGATGGTTGCCGGGGCCGATGCGAGTCACCAGATGACTTACGGAAATGGTCAGATAAATTATGGAACGACATATTACTTCAATTCATCCCATAATATTTTATCCCATACTTATCTGCAGCCGGAACCTTCCGGAGGGAATTATTCCCAGCAGATCCGCTCGGATGTTTCCAATGGCGTTGCTTTTGCTAATTATACTGCCCATGGAAGTGAAGACGGGTGGGCAGATCCTGAATTCAGTATCTCTCAAATACCTGCCTTGCAGAACAATCACAAATATGGCCTGTTGGTTGGAAACTGCTGTAAAACATCAAATTTCGGAGTTAATTGTTTTGGGGAAGAGATTACACGGGCAGCACAGAAAGGAGCTCTCGGGTATATCGGATGTTCCGATTATTCCTATTGGGATGAGGATTACTGGTGGGCAAGCGGTTTTAAGGCCGTGGTTTCAAATCCTGAATTCGATCCGACACACCTTGGCGCTTACGATATCACATTCCACGACCAGGGAGAACCAACGTCCCAATGGTTTGTGACGATGGGGCAAATGGTGACGGGCGGGACGTTAGCGGTTGAAGAATCAAGTTCCAGTATGAAGCTGTATTACTGGGAAACATATTGTTTGATGGGAGATCCGTCGTTGAGCATCTATTATTCAGTTCCACCTCCAATAACCGCTTCATATGCAAACACTACAATGGTCGGTATTTCAAATTTCACGGTAAATACTGAACCTTATGCCTATGTCGCCATGACAATTAATGATACGACCTTGCTGGATGCCCAATGCGCTGACTTGACCGGCATTGTCAATCTCACATTTCCCACAATAACAACTCCCGACTCGGCTAAAATCATTATCACCAAACAAAACAGGAAACCTAATTTTGGCTCAGTGAATATCATTCCTGCTGTTGGACCATATGTCGTTTTCTCCGCTTTCACTATCAACGATTCAACAGGTAACAACAATCAAAAAGCAGATTACAGCGAATCACTCAAACTTAATGTAACAGCCAACAATATAGGTGTTATGTCTTCGAATAATGTGATCGGAACGATAGAAACTGCCGACACAAATATTGTTATTACAAGCAATACATTTGATTTTGGCATAATTCCTGCGGGCGGTAGCACTACCGGGTACGATGCATTTGGTCTCACAGTAAAAGACAAGGTGGATGATCAGCACAGGGTGAACTGCACCATTACCTTCAATGATGGTACATATACATGGACTTCCACTCTTTTGCTGACGCTGAATGCACCTTTATTGAACATCGGCGATGCTATTGTACTTGATCCCGCTCCGGGAGGAAATGGCAATGGCATTCTGGACCCCGGGGAATCAGCAACCTTGAAGATCGCAATCTTTAATTCAGGACATTCTGGAGCAACGAATACTATTGCACATCTTTCGGTGGCGCCAGCTTCGGCTCCTTATCTGCTGGTTTCTGATCCATCTTACTACCTGGGTTTAGTGAATCCAGGCTCTTTCAATCTCACTTATGGGTATTTTCAAATCACTTCCAACGGAATCACACCGGTTGGTACGGTAGCAATTCTTGACCAGCTTACAACAGCAGGACAGTTAAACCAGTATTCAACGGATAAACAGCTGGACCTGGAAATCGGGCAAAACCCCGGATACAATATGAATAATTCAACTGTATCAACTTGTAACGGGAAATTTTTCGATTCGGGTGGCTCTTCAGCAAATTATGCAGACCTGGAGAATTTTGTTATGACCTTCACGCCGGGAACAACTGGTGGCAAGATCAAAGCTGTTTTTACAAATTTCGATGTCGAAGAGGAGACCAGCTGTAATTATGACTGGCTAAAAGTTTTTGACGGTACCTCCATTACCGGAGAAATCCTTGGCACATACTGTGGCAACAGCATTCCGGGACCGTTTGTTTCAATAACAGGATCACTCACTTTCCAGTTTAGTTCTGACTATTCGGAAAACTTTACCGGATGGGTTGCTGATATTTCCTGCTCTGGCGGCCCCCTAACCCTGATTGCCAACGCATTTCCGGCTGATGTTTGTGCAGGTGGCTCTTCACAACTGGTTGCAATTCCTTCCGGCGGAAGCGTAAACTACACTTATCTGTGGTCCCCGTCAACCTACTTAGATGATCCAACAAGCAGGACACCGGTTTCAACTCCGCAAGAGAACATTACATATACAGTTACTGTAAATGATGGTTTGTCTTCTCTTAATTCAGGACCAATTGCACTCACGGTTCATCCGTTGCCATCTGCGCCTGTCATTACGTATGAGGACATCACCCTTTATTCCAATGCCAATGAAGGTAACCAATGGTATATAAATGGAGCAATGATACCTGGGGCAAATCAACCGACATATATACCATCAACTTTCGGCTCTTTCTTTGTTATCGTCACTGATCCCGTATCCCATTGTCAGTCACCACCTTCAAATACGATAACATTTGCGTTGGCCGGCATTGATTCACACGCTGCAGAACACTCTGTTTCGGTTTATCCGAACCCGTTCCAAGAAAACTTGACCGTCGCTTATGAACTTCCTGAAAGTGGCAGTATGAGGGTTTCTTTATTCGATGTGTTTGGAAAAGAAACCAGGGTTCTGACTGATGTTGTAAGCGCTGCTGCAGGAAAGTATTCCTTCATCCTGTCGGGAAATGGATTGACTCCGGGGATGTATTATCTGACTGTGCGAACAAATAGTTACCAGGTTGTAAAAAAAGTGTTTTTAACTAAATAATCCAAGATACAATTCCAAAAACCCATGTTCATGAAAAAGCCAATTCTCTCTCTCCTTTTCCTGGTTTTATTTTTCACCGGTTACAGCACCAATTGGATCGCGATTTCGTCTCCGACACCTTCTCCTGCAAAAACGCAACTGGTATCTTCGTCGGTTGACCGATCGATGATTCATTTCAGTATTGACGGATTTAATCTCAACCCTGTTCAGACTCCCAAAGGAGCCGCCTTTTGTGTCAGCATCGAAAAAGGAACACCCATTCAGGTTGCCGGTGCTCCGGATCTGCCAAAACTAACTGCTTCTCTGATCATACCAGACCTTGCAGGAATGGATATCCATGTTGTTTCTTCTTCCTATAAAGATTTCTCCAACATAGAAGTTGCCCCTTCAAAAGGTATTATCACGAGGAATGTTGACCCTTCTTCGATACCTTTTTCATTTGGAAAGTTTTATTCCCAGAACAAGTTTTATCCAGGAACACTTGCAGATTCAAGAGAACCTCATATTCTAAGGGATTTCCGCGGCCAGACTTTTCTTGTTTACCCATTTCAATATAATCCTGTCACCAAAATCTTGCGGGTTTATTATGATATGACTATTGAAGTTAAAAAGATGAATGAAAACGGAATCAACCCCCTGGTCAGAAAAGATCAGAATATCCATGTAGATAGAGAATTCAATGCCGTTTATTCCAGGCATTTTCTGAATATGGGCGTTAGATCATATACTCCGGTTGGTGATTATGGCAAGCTGCTCGTTATTTGTTACGGCCCTTTCATGGAATCTATGAAACCCTATGTTAACTGGAAGAACGCTATCGGCTATCCTACAAAATTGATTGATGTTGCTACAATCGGTTCGACCGCTTCAGCAATCAAAAATTATATAACTGGTTATTATAATACAAATGGATTGGCATTTGTCCTTTTGGTTGGAGATGGCCCACAAATCCCAACCAACCAGGGCGCTGATGTTGGAGGACCTTCGGATAATGCATACGGATATCTTGTAGGGAATGACCATTATGCCGATGTTTTTGTCGGTCGGTTCTCTGCTGAAAATGTTGCACAGGTACAGACACAGGTATCACGTACAATGACGTATGAGAAGACCCCCCAATTCATCACTGACGATTGGTACAAGACGGTTCTCGGGATAGGTTCTGACCAGGGACCCGGAGATGATAATGAATTAGATTATGAGCATGTCCGGAATCAGCAAACACAATTATTAGCGTATACATATTCTGTAAATCCCGAATTGTTCGATGGTTCACAGGGAGGAAATGATGCAGCTGGAAATCCCACACCTGCAATGGTTTCAACAGAAGTGAACAACGGTACTGGACTCATTCTTTACACAGGTCATGGATCTCAGAACTCCTGGGGAACCACAGGATTCAGTAACTCAAACGTAAATGCACTGACAAACCAGAATAAACTTCCTTTCATTTGGTCAGTCGCTTGTGTTAATGGTGATTTCACAAACGGGACTTGTTTTGCCGAAGCATGGTTGCGCGCAAATCAGGCTGGGCAGCCAACAGGCGCAATAGCATTCCTTGGATCCACCATTAACCAAAGCTGGAACTCGCCTATGTGCGGGCAGGATGAGATGACTGATATCCTGGCAGAATCATATCCCAATAACATCAAACGAACTTTTGCCGGAGTCTCAATTAATGGCTGCATGAAAATGATCGATGAATATGGTTCTGATGGAGAAGCTATGGCAGATACCTGGACAGTATTTGGCGATCCTACTTTACAGTTCCGGACTAATTTACCTGAAAGTCTTGTTGTTACAAATGACCCTGCGCTTTTTGTTGGAGCAACTTCATTGCATGTAACCTGCAATGTAGATGGTGCCAGGGCTTCGGTTTCCCTGAATGATTCGCTGCAAGCCACAGGAATTGTGGTAAATCATGCCATCAATCTGACTTTCCCGGCATTAACCTCACCAAATGACTCGTTGCATCTGGTTGTGACTGCCTATAACCATATCCCTTACTTCACTGATATTCCGATCATCACACCAAATGGTCCGTACATCCAATATACAAGCAACCACGTCAATGATACTTCCGGGAATAATAATCATCTGGCCGATTATGATGAAAATATCCTGCTTACTCTGTACCTGAAGAATATCGGGGTTTTTCCAACTTCAGATCTTACTGTGAAGTTGCGGTCAGCAGATCAGTTTATCACACTCACAGATACAACTGATAATTATGGAATAATTGCCCC
>CAIWTA010000230.1 GCA_903915465.1 uncultured Bacteroidales bacterium
AATAGTTGGGCTGACGGCTATATTACCAAAATTCATATCAACAGTTTTAGAAATTGCAATCGGTGTAATTACTGTGGCAGATGTGGTAGCTGTGGCAGAAACCTGAGCAAATGAACCAATTGTTAAAGTTAACATTGCAATGGTCAGAGCAAAAAATTTAGTCGTGTTTTTCATAGTTTGATAGTTTTGATTTTAGTTGGTTGTTTATAGTGTTTTTAGTTTAATCTGCTATTTTTCATTAAATTTAAGGAAATGTCATCTTTAAACATTTGAATAACAACAATATCTATATCTTTATTAATTTTATCAATGATAGAATGAGCAGCACCAAAAAATGCAATTCCAGTTTCTCCACCGTTAAGTGTTACATTAATTTGATTTGCTATAAAAGTATCCCGTTCAATTAACAATTCTTTCGAGACTTTTTTATACTTCGCATAGGCTTCTGATTGCTTTTCTGCTCTACTTATGCCAGACAAAAGATAATATTCTTTGCATAAAAAATCTTTACTTTCAGCAGTTTCAATCTTTGCGCCTTTCTTAAGTAATTTATCAATTATTTTATAATTCTTGCTACCTTTTTCAGCAACCTCCTTAACTATTTTTATTCCTATATCCCCAACTGCTGGTAGCCCATCTTGATAAATTTTAATTTTTTCAAAGGAGACATTTTTAAGTCGTTTATCAATTTCAATTCTGATTCTTTCCCAAGATTTATCGACCTCTTTTAAATGATTCCGCCAAAGATAAGTACCATATTTTCGTTCTCCTACCATGGATAAATCTGATCCAAAGGAGCCTAAATCAGTTTGATTGTGAACAATTGGTATATAATATAATTTTTTCATATTATCTTCCATTTTTAAAATATTCAATATTTATTGGGTTTTTAAAAGGGGGAATCTTAATAATTACATCATGGTAAATTTCTTCTATTCTGTTCATAAAATTCATCAATTCATATTTCAATTTCAAAAGCTTTTTCCCATAAAATGTCATTTCCTCATCTTGATAATCAAAGGTTTCAATTCTTTCTATTATGGTCAAATATTTTATCAATTCACTTTGTTTAGTATTGTCATAATATTTCATATCAATTAATTCCTTTATAACAGAGCATCTTTCATATTCTTCATTTACAATAAAGATATCATAAGCAAATTCTAAATCAAGTTTGCAAATTTTGTTATATTTAATTAAAGAAAAAATGAAATTTGCAATAACCCTCTTATCAAATTCTTTCATATATTGTTGTATGTGAACATGATATGATCATTTATTAATACAATATTCATGCTTAATGAATCATGTTTTTGAAAACTTTCGCAATGAATATTTCATTATCAAATAATCAGTTAGCGCCATTTCTATAAATAACTAATTACTATTATAAATTATCACCTGCTGTTGTTAAGAACAAATATGATTCACTCTTAATTTAACCGCGTAAAAGACAATATCTGTTAACTCAGATATTTTAAAATATTTTGGAAATATTAGGGGTCAGGGGTGCAGCCTAACGAGAGACAAAGGTAAATCAATATTCGCAGTTTGATACCAAAATCTGCGTCTTTATATATCAACAGAACGCACAACTGTGCGAATTTCCGAGGCGAAACACACTTAAATAAACAGTTTTAACATGTTGATATACTGATTTTTACTAAAGACTTATCTCTCACTTTTAAAAAGTAATAAATCTTAATGGCTAGTATATGTGCATTGGAAACATTCATTGCTAACGTAAAAATAATTTTACCAAAACTGCTGGAAAAGAAGTAAATTAGCATCACATAAATTAATAAATAAAATTTGAAAATGAAAGTATCTCTACCTATTCTTTTAATGGCGTTTATGCCAGGATTAATTTATTCACAAGATCTGAATTATCATGATTATTTTCCTGTCGACACCGTTTTTTTTGAGTACAATAACATTCCTTTTCAGATTCAACCCACAACTGAAAATTGCTGGCAAGTTGGTCGTCCGTCTAAAACCAATTTTACCAGCGCTTACTCTCCGCCGCTCGCCATTGTTACAGATACGTTAAACCCCTACCCTGTAAATTCAAACAGTTCTTTTTCTTTTGTTATTCCGTATAACCTGGTTCAATATTCTTTTACTACATATTTCCAGTTCTATCATAAGTATGATACTGATACCATCCAGGATTTCGGAACAATCGAAGCATCCTATAATGGAGGATCAACCTGGGAAGTTTTAAAAGACAGCATGTGCCCGAATTGGAGTTGTGTCCAGCTATACTGGGACGATGATTATGTAATAGCCAATGGAGAACTTCTGCCGCATCTTCTTAACCCAAGCGGCAAATCGCAAGGCTGGATCAGGTCAAGATTTATATGGTGGTGGTGGATGCCGGTTGACGGAAATCCGGCCCCACCGCCATCAGATAGTATAGTTGTAAGATTTACATTTCACAGTGATGCAAATCCCACAGCAAAAGATGGATGGATGATCGACAATATTCTCATTGGCTGGAGGGATGAAGGCACTGGAATGGCGCAATTAAATCAAAAAGCCTTTCTGAAGATCGTGCCTAATCCTCTTACTGATAAATCAAAGGTGGTGTGTGCCTTACCAGGCGCCAATTTTGATTTTTATGTTTATGATCTTTATGGGAGATTGCTATATACCCGAAAATCACAACCAAATAATCCGATTATTCTAAGCAGGGAAAGTTTTCTTCCTGGCATTTATCTCTGGAAATCGGTTTCAAATGGAGTAGTTAACCAATCCGGAAAATTGATTGTCTACTGAGAACCCTGTAACGAGGAACTATAAAATAAGCAACAGGCAATAGACAATAGACAAGAGGCAATAGGCAGTAGTAATTTGTGATTTGCTGATTAGTTGTTAAGTATTCAGCTTTCGACTTTCGACTTTCGACTTTCGACTTTCGACTTTCGACTTTCGACTTTCGACTTTCGACTATCCAAACCTATTTTTCCGGCTTATACCCCGATAACGATAACATTCTTTGGGAATCCTTTTCTTTCATCAATTCAGGAATAGAGACATCAGGATTCTTTTCCATATATGCTGTCACAATCTGAAGTCCAATCCATTCTCCAATACGAGGAGGAGATTCCGCTGTAAAATCTTGTGTACAGGGTCCATCTGCAAGGAAAATGCGGATCAGTTCCCCGCTACTGGAAAATAACATCCTGTTCTCAATGATCGCAGCCCACACATGCGACTCATTCTTTTTGATCCACTCATATTTTTGAAGTGAATAATCCAGTACCAGATAAGCAGGTGTTGCAGGAAGCAGCGCTTTAACAAGGTACAATTGCTTTCCTGTTTCAATCATCCGGTCGAGGAGTGTAATCCGTGAAAGATCTGGTGAATAGATTGAATTCACAAGTTCTCTTGCGGCATCGGGCACAATGTGCTCAGACGTCATTCGTTCGGCTTTATACACAGGAAGCCCATCGGCAAAATACGGTGTAAAAGTCTTCCCCAGATAAGTATCCAATGCGATAATCATCACGCTATCAGCCATTTGAACCGGGTTCTCATAATCTCCTCCGGAGATATAAGAATAAACCCTGGGAATTTTTCTATCGGGGAAATAATACTTATAGTGCCGGAATAATTCAGCAAAATCCTTTTCTGGTTTTGATAAATCCTTGTATTTGATTTTTACCGCTTTTTGGAAGTCTATGTTGCGCGGATTCAACAAATAAGCCTTCATTTCCGCGAGTTTTATTGAATTCTTCAAGTCAGTTCCGAGAAAAAAATAATACTGGTGCTGGATTGACCTCAACCCGTTTTCGAGATCTGCCAATGGAACGTTAAATAAATCCAGGTCATATCGATGAATTTTTACATCCGGAATTTTAATATCAGATACATCCACGTTCAGCCGTTCCTTTTTCCAATTGCAACCCGTACCCAAAACCAACAGGAGGATCAGGAGAGTAAAATAATCTTTCTTCATATTCTACTTGATTTTGTATGTAAACGTTATCCTCAGAAAGATATTATTTATGTTCCGGTAAGTGCCCGGCTTTTGGTTGAATTCTTTTTAATAAAAACAAAAATTGAATGGTTCCTGGTCTCTTTGAATTGGTTACATTTGCTCAAATACGTTTCATATGCAATCGGGGAAAAAACTTTTGTCCATCACCTTGTTGTGGTGTGCCATTTTTTCTTGCGGGACTCTTTCTGCGCAAATAAAAAATCCTATTAAACTCGGCCTGAAAATATCCCCAAACCTGGGGTGGATGAACCCCACAACCAAAGATTACAGTTCGGGAAAAATTAGTGTAGGAGGAACGATTGGATTTGTTTCTGAATTTTATTTTTCTGAACGGTATGCCATCACAACCGGGTTGAATTTTGCCTTTCTTAATGGAAACCTGAAATATGCTGATAGTTTAATTTCCAAAACAGATAGTGTTACCGGGCAAATGAGCCGCAAGGTCAAGATCACGTACCTGGAAGTGCCATTGATGATCAAGATGAGCACCAAGCAATTCGGCGACTTTTCATTTTATGGACAAGCCGGGTTTACTGCTGGTTTTAGGCTTTCGTCCACGGCAAAAGATGAATTTGTCAGTACAAAAGGCGAAACCTTCAATGAAAAAAACGATTTCAGTGGAAACACCACTTTGATGCGCGTTTCCGCTAATATCGGGATCGGAACCGAATATCATCTGGATACATCCACAAGAATTTATCTGGGAATAACTTACAGTAATTCGTTAAATAATGTATTAAAAGGCCAGAATAAAATCACGGACTCAACCGTTAAAGCCTGGTTGAATTATCTTGAGTTGAATATCGGTATTTTGTTTTAAAGCAAATTATGCGTATTGCACTTGCACAACTGAGTTACCATATCGGGGACTTTGAAAGTAACATATCCCGAATAAAAACTGCCATTCTTAAAGCAAAAAGCCTGCCCGCAGATGTGGTTGTCTTTGCAGAATTAGCTGTTTGTGGTTATCCTCCGCGTGATTTCCTGGAATTTGATGATTTTATTCAAAAATCCCGGGATGCAATTGATTCAATCGCTTCCGAATGTCATGGTATTGCTGCCATTATCGGAGCGCCCTCCGTGAATTCATCGAAAAAAGGAAAACCGTTGTACAATACTGCCTGGTTCCTGGCCGATGGCAAGATTTTGGCACAATCTCACAAAACATTGCTTCCTAACTATGATGTGTTTGATGAATATCGCTATTTCGAACCCAACCGGTTACCTTTTGAAGTCATCGAGTATAAAAAGTACCGGTTTGCGCTGACCATTTGCGAAGATTTGTGGAACATCACCGATGATCCGTTATATGTAGTTAATCCTATGGATGAACTTGCAAAATTGAAACCCGATCTCATCATAAACATTGCTGCTTCTCCTTTTCATTATGATCAACCTGCAATACGAAAGGAAGTTCTGGTGAGGAATGCACAAAAATATAAACTTCCGGTGTTTTACGTGAACCATGTTGGAGGGCAAACTGAGTTATTATTTGATGGTGGTTCCATGGTGATTGATCCTGAGGGAAATGTGTTGGATGAATTAAATTATTTCGATGAGGACTTCAGGGTCTATAATCTCAACGATTTTCTCTACAAAAAACAGGCATTTGAAAAAATCGCACCTGCATTAAAAATCTCACTTATCCACGATGCGCTGGTCATGGGTATCCGCGATTATTTCGGGAAGATGGGTTTTAAAAAAGCCATACTTGGATTGTCGGGAGGGATTGATTCTGCCGTGACATTGGTACTTGCTGCAAAAGCGCTCGGTTGTGAAAATGTTAAAGCCATTCTTTTGCCATCTCGTTATTCTTCGGAACATAGCATCTCAGATGCAGTTGAACTTGCAGAAAACCTGAATCTAAGTCATGAGATCATCTCAATTGATGCAGCTTTCCAGTCCTTCGAAAAAACCCTTGAACCTTCTTTTAAAGGACTTCCTTTCAATCTTTCGGAAGAAAACATTCAGGCAAGAGTAAGAGCTGTGATCCTCATGGCTTTGTCGAACAAATTCGGATATATTCTTCTGAATACTTCAAACAAAAGTGAAGCAGCAGTTGGATATGGAACTCTTTATGGTGATATGTGCGGTGGGATTTCCGTGTTGGGTGATGTTTACAAAACCCAGGTTTATGAATTAGCGGCATTTATCAATCAAAAGAAAGAGATCATTCCGAAAAGTACAATAAATAAACCGCCTTCTGCAGAATTAAGACCGGATCAAAAAGATTCGGATTCCCTTCCCGATTATGATATTCTGGATAAAATTCTTTACGAATATATTGAGCACTGCAAAGGTCCGGTTGACTTAATAAAAGAAGGGTTCGGTGAAGAGCTGGTCAAAAAAGTCCTGAAATTAGTCAATACCAATGAATACAAAAGACATCAGGCGCCACCGATCCTGAGGGTTTCCCCAAAAGCATTCGGAATGGGACGGAGGATGCCGATTGCAGCAAAATATCTTTCCTGAAAATCAGATTTACTTCCTATTCACTTTCTTCTATCACAGATTCGACTGAAAGGATTTCCGGCAACACTCGTTTGACAGCAGTTTCAATGCCGTTCTTTAACGTCATCTGGCTATGCGGACAATTCCCGCACATGCCAAGGAGCCGGACATTTACAGTCTTGTTTTCAGTAAGCTCAATAAATTCAACATCTCCGCCATCTGCCTGCAGATAAGGCCGGATCTGGTCAATTACATTTTTTACTTTAGTTTCTAATTCCTCGTGTTCTATTGACATAAAATGTGTTTTGTGCAAATTTAGAAAATAATTAATTCAAATTCCCGAAGCTTTCCCTGATCGCGTTATGAATGGCAACCTGTTGGGCGATCGCCTCGGCCAAATGGTTAAAAGCAGAAGCCAATGGAGATTGTTGATCCACGGCAACCGGAATTCCTGAGTCACCGGAATCTGAAATCTCAGGTTGTATCGGAATCTGACCAATAAGTGGAATTCCCAATTCTTCGGCGAATTTTTTACAACCGCTTTGACCGAAGATGAAGTATTTCTTTTCCGGGTTATCAGGAGGAATAAAGTAGGACATGTTCTCCACCAATCCGAAAACGGGAATTTTGATCTGCTCATTCCTGAACAAATCCGCAGCTTTCCGGACATCGGCGATAGCCACTTCCTGGGGTGTACTTACAATAATAGCTCCAGTTAGCGGGAGGCTCTGGATAAGAGTCAGTGGAATATCTCCTGTGCCTGGCGGAAGATCAATTACCATATAATCTAAAGGCCCCCAGTCGGTATCAGAAAATAATTGTTTCAGTGCAGAAGAAGCCATCGGACCACGCCAAATCAGAGCTTTCGCAGGGTCAACGAAAAAACCAATGGAAAGTAATTTGATCCCGAATTTCTCCATCGGAACGATCCAGGTTTTTCCATCCTTGTCAAAAGATTCCGGACGTTCTTCCTGCAGTCCAAACATAATTGGAATGGAAGGACCATAAATGTCAGCATCCATAAGTCCCACTTTTGCCCCTGTTCTGGCAAGTGCAATTGCGAGGTTTACAGCAACGGTAGATTTTCCCACACCCCCTTTTCCGGAACCTATGGCAATAATATTCCTGACGTCCTTAAGCAACTCCTCATTGTCTTTCCTGCCGGAAGTAACCTTTGAAGAAATTTCCACTTCTACTTCTGCATTTTTATCCACAAATTTGTGAATAGCATCCACGCATTGTTTTTTCAAAAATTCCTTCATCGGACATGCCGGGGTTGTCAAAACCAAAGTGAATGTTATCTTATTGCCCTTAATTTGAATATTATCGATCATATTTAAGGTCACGAGGTCTTTTTTCAAATCAGGATCCTGAACATGTCTGAGTGCTTCTAAAATCTGTTCGTTTGTCATTTTTTAAGAAATATATATTATTTTTCAATCATCAATAAAAATTTACCCGACAGGCGCTTTGCAGCTGATCTGACAGGAACTTCATAACCTGTCAGGTTGACAATTACTCAACAGCTGCTTCGCGACCTGTCGGGTGGTAGATTCACTGCCATCTTAGAGGTCTATAAGGTAATTTCTATTTCGTAAATACCAGTTAGGTTTATCATGCTAATTCTTTCTTTGGATCCCAGAAAAGGCTGACAAAGCTGACAACCGCATCATCTTTAATTTTTATCCCTTCACTTTCAAGAAGTTGCTGCATTACTCTTGGACCGCCAAAATGGTGTTTGCCAGTTAAAAGTCCTGCCCTGTTGACAACCCGGTGCGCAGGAACATTCAGCAAACCGTTATGGGAAGCGTTCATTGCCCAACCCACCATCCTGGCAGAACCCCGTGTACCCAGGTATTCCGCAATTGCTCCATAGGAAGTCACTCGGCCAAATGGAATCTTTCGGACAACTTCGTAGACATTTTCAAAAAAGGAATCTTTGTTTGTCATGCCAGATTCGAAGAAGATCAGAGTTCTGCTTTTATATCAAGAAGGTATTGCTTAATTTGCTGAAGAGATTCTACGATTTCGAGATTTTTCTCAATACCTTCCTTGTTTTGTTTAATTTTCTCCCTGGCTCCCTGAAGAGTGTATCCTCTCTCTTTCACAAGGTGATAGATTATCTTAAGGTTATCGAGATCCTGTTTGGTAAAGAGCCGGTTACCTTTTTTGTTTTTTTGTGGTTTGAGGATGTCAAATTCTTTTTCCCAGAATCGCAGGAGTGATGGATTTACTTCAAAGAGTTCCGACACTTCGCCAATGGTATAATAGACTTTCTCAATCTTCCGATCCTTTTTAAGCATATAAGAAGTGTTCTGTTAATCCATCGTCTGTGACGGGCGGGAGGAGAGATCCAACATCATTTTAAACTGGTCAGGCGTCAGGTCATTGAAAAAGAAATAAATGGGGTTTATTGGAGCGCCATTTTTATGTACTTCGTAGTGTAGATGCGGTGAAGTAGATTTGCCGGTGTTGCCAACGTAACCGATGATCTGTCCACGAAGAATTTTTTGACCTGCTTTCACAAAAATCCGGGAAAGGTGAGCGTACAATGTTTGGTACGTATACCCGTGATCAATGATGATCTCATTACCATACCCACCTGTACCATCCCTGCCGGCCGATTGAATGATTCCATTCCCGGTTGCATATACTTCAGTACCGATACTGGCGGAGAAATCTATTCCTTCGTGAAACTTCCGAACTTTATAGTAAGGATCCATACGGGATCCGAAATAGGAACCAATTCTTCGTAAATCCTTATTACTCAATGGCTGGATAGCGGGAATGCTGACAAGCATCCGTTCTTTGTTTTTTGCTAATTCAAAGACCTCATCATACGATTTTGACTGAACATATAACTGACTGAGTATCTTATCTACTTTCTTTTCAGCCTCAATGATAAGGTCGGAATTCTTGTATCCCTTCAGTTTATCATAGCGGTCAACACCTCCAATTCCTGCCTGACGGATATCACTTGGGATGGGCTCCGACTCAAAGATTACCCGGTAAATATTATCATCCCTATCCTGCAGATCATTAATGATTTTTGACACCCTGCTTAGCTGATCATTCAGCATCCGGTACTGAAGTTTCATCTGCTCCAGTTCACGTTTTTGCAATTTTTCCTTTGGAGAATCAACAAAATTAAAAGCAAGAACAAGCACTACAGCCGCAAACACCACTCCTGAAGACAAATGTGTGAAAAAATAAAACAACCTTTTTCTGACGGTCGTCTGAACACGATCGAAAGTCAGTGATTTTTTGTTGAATTTATACTTTACCTTACTCATTCAGGGATATTCTAATTTACTTTATTGAGTTGCAACAGAAGAATTATGCAGTCCGGGAGAGATGACACCGGCAAAACTAATCAAATAAAGTAACTTTGCCCGAGTTTATTGTTTTGAATTTGTTAAAGATTGTTAAAAGCCTTAAAATCATTCAGCTATATGAATTCCAAAATAGTCAGACAGACCTTCCTTGATTTCTTTCGTTCCAAGTCTCACTTGATTGTTCCTTCTGCCCCGATGGTCATAAAGAATGATCCTACGCTGATGTTTACCAATGCCGGGATGAATCAGTTCAAAGATCTTTTTTTAGGTAATCGGGAGATCAAAAATTCCCGTATTGCAGACACCCAGAAATGTTTGCGTGTTTCAGGGAAACACAACGACCTTGAAGAAGTTGGTCACGACACCTATCATCACACGATGTTTGAGATGCTGGGGAATTGGTCCTTTGGAGATTATTTCAAGAAAGAAGCCATAGAATGGGGATGGGAATTGCTTACTGAAGTATATGGAGTAGATAAAGAAAGGTTGTATGTGACGGTTTTCGGTGGTGATGAAAAAGAGGGTCTTTCACAAGATATGGAAGCCTTCAATTACTGGAAGAATCTGATCCCGGAAGAACGTATTCTTTTTGGCTCCAAGAAGGATAATTTCTGGGAAATGGGGGATACCGGTCCCTGTGGGCCATGTTCTGAAATTCATGCAGATCTTCGGGAAGATGAAGACAGGAAAAAGAAGGCCGGCCGCGACCTTGTAAACTGCGGAGATCCTTTGGTAATTGAAATCTGGAACCTTGTTTTTATTGAGTTCAACCGACAGGCAAATGGCCAGTTGGCCACTTTACCGGCAAAACATGTGGATACCGGAATGGGGTTTGAACGCCTTTGCATGGTGATGCAAAAGAAAAAATCCAATTATGACACCGATGTTTTTCAACCGTTGCTGATAGCGATAGCACAAAAAGCAGGAATTCCCTATGGCTCCAATACCAAGGCCGATATTGCCATGCGCGTAGTGGCCGATCACTTGCGTGCCATAAGTTTTGCCATTGCCGATGGACAAATCCCATCAAACAATAAAGCCGGCTACGTGATCCGTCGTATATTGCGCCGTGCAGTAAGGTATGGCTATACTTTCCTGGATCTGAAAGAACCTTTTATTTTCGGATTTGTTCAGGTGCTGATCGATCAAATGGATGTGGTCTTTCCCGAACTGAAGCAGCAGCAGCAACTCATCATGAATGTAATCAGGGAAGAAGAAGCAGCTTTCCTGCGAACCTTAGCCACCGGAATCCAACGGTTTCAGACATATATTGATTCGAATTCTATTCCTGAAAAAGTGAAGAATCAACAAAAATCCTCTCAAATGATCGAAGGGGATTTTGCTTTCGAACTTTACGACACTTATGGGTTCCCGATTGATCTTACAGAGCTTAT
>CAIWTA010000231.1 GCA_903915465.1 uncultured Bacteroidales bacterium
ATTTGGGAACTTTCTTTTCCAGGTGAAAAGAACAACCAGTGTAAAAATTATTTTCAAAGTGCCGTATTCATGGAGATACTAACTCACAGACCCCTGAATTCGTTATGGTTAAAAGCCGCGGTTGTCGGGAGTTTATGGGCTTCTGTTGAGATCATTCTCGGCAGTTTTTTCCATAACCTGAATATGCCTCTCTCGGGGACAATCTTATCATTTATCGGAGTGTATCTCCTGGTTTCGTTCTTTCAGATCTGGAAAGAATCAGGAGTTATCTGGCGGGCAGGATTGATTTGTGCATTGATGAAATCTATTTCACCCAGTGCAATAATCCTGGGACCGATGATTGGTATTTTTACCGAAGCGCTCCTCCTTGAATTTTTTATTTTCCTTTTCGGAAAAAATCTTCTTGGCTACATGGTTGGAGGGGCTTTTGCGGTTTTCAGCACCATTATACATAAGTTGGTAAGTCTCTTAATTACTTATGGATTTGATTTTATTAATATCCTGGCTGCCCTATATCACTTTTGTGTGAAACAATTGCATGTGGATTCTGTAAGACCGCGATACCTTATCCTGATCATTGCAGGCATCTACCTGGTAGCCGGTATGGTTGCCGCCGTTCTCGGATACAAGACCGGAAAAAATTATGTTAAGAACCGGGGGCGGGCTGTTAATCAAGGGGATCTGACTTTGCAATGGAATACCCAAATGTTCTCAGCTGTTTTCAGGCATGATTTCTCTTTATACTTCCTTGTTCTGAATGTCGCAGCTGTCGTTCTATGTTTAGTGCTGGTCAATTATGATTTTGTTCTTCTTTCAATCATATTATCTGTGTTGTATATCAGCTTCTGTCTGTACCATTATAAATCCTCCCTGAAAAGATTGAAAAAATTTTCTGTCTGGATACAGTTTTTCATCATCACCTTAGTTGCTGCATTTTTATGGACAGGGATTTCTGAGGATGATTTTTTCAGCATGACCGGATTGATTATTGGTTTGAAGATGAATTTCAGGGCCATCCTGATCATCATAGGGTTTTCGGCAATCAGTGTCGAATTGAAGAATCCGGTGATCAAGTCCATCTTGTACAGAAAAGGATTCGCGAGCTTGTATCAATCGCTTGGATTGGCGTTTTCAGCATTGCCCGGGATCATTTCGTCATTTCCCAAACCCGGAAAGGATCATAAAAAATGGCATTTCCCTCTTTCGGATCTTTACAAAAAAGCTGAAACCCTGCTTGTGCTGTTCGAGAAGGAACATTCAACCAGGCCAGATGTAGTAATTATCACGGGTGACATTCAACAGGGGAAAACCACATTTACCGGAAAGATTGCAGATATTCTTATGGAAAAAGGAATATTGTCAGATGGTTTTTTAGCTATCGGCATTCATGAAAACGGAAAACGGATTGGTTTTGATCTTCTCAACCTCAGAACATCCCGTCAATCTGAATTGTGCAGAACCACAATGCATCCAAACTGGCTGAAGCAGGGAATTTTTTATTTTGATCCGCAGGGAATTACGATTGGAAATGATATCCTGGCATCCGTCAATCCTGAATCTTCACAGTTGGTTGTGATTGACGAAATCGGTCCCATGGAATTGAATAACCAGGGATGGGGAAATTCCATTGAAAAGCTTTGCCGTTCCGCCGTTCCGCCACATCTCTGGGTAGTGAGGCGAAATCTCGTCGACATCATTTCCAGGAAATGGAATACAGGAACTATTTACATTTTTGATATTGGGAAAGATACCATTGAAGAAGCTGTCGGCAAACTTGAAGAGCTGATGGCAGAGAAGGTCATTGACCGTCCTTGAACTTCAGGTAATCCTCTGAAGTATTGATATTCAGGAGAATTCCCGGATCTTCCCAAAGAATCTCAATTCTGTGAAATTTCTTCAACACTTCCCTGAAATCAACAAACGGATCTTTATTAATCATGGTGCGCACAATGCCCTTCCCCAATAAAACCGGGTGACCTCCCCTGCCCTTGGAAACCGGGATCACATAAGCATCATCTTTCACGGCATACAACAAAGCCCAAAGGAGATTTTGATCTATACAGGGATTGTCAATATTCTGGATAAAACATGCATTTCCGGCCGGAATATGTTGAATTCCCAGCTTGATGGAGTAGGAACGGCCATACTCGACATGATCATTCACTACGCAAACAGATGAACGAGACTTTATCTGTAAAAGATCAAAAGATTTATTGACAACAATGACTACGGTATCAGCGCCGGCTTCTGTATAATTAACCAACAGGTTTTCTGCGAATGTCGTGCCGTTAGTGTGTTGTAACAGCGCTTTGTCAGAACCCATTCGTTCGGAATTACCTGCGGCAGGGATGATTACAGAGAAAGGAACAGGATTTGACATTCTGAGCAAATCTATTACTTTTCAACCAATTTATCTTAATTTTGAACGCTCAAACTTGATCTCACTCCGAAAAGTTTTTTAACCACAAAGGCACTAAGTACACAAAGGAACACAAAGAAAAATTAATATGAGAAAAATTCATCTTCAAATTTGCCGTATTAGCAGATCCTTGGTGAATTCTCAGTGTTCTTAGTTCCTTTGTGGTTATTATATAATATATGGCTTTTCGGTGTGAGATCAAATTTAAATTTTCAACGCTGAATCTCTGTGACCGATAAATTTCACCCTGTACCACTTCCGAAGCTTCTGGAACTTACTCTTTCGGAGATTCGTCAAAACCGGTTCCTGGGCATTCCAGGAACCCTGTTTCATATCCCCGATCCTGTCGACTCATTCCGCATGGAGCGTTACGGGCAGGTTCTTGAGACACCGCTTGGTGTTGCCGCTGGTCCCCATACACAGCTCGCCATCAATATCGTTGCTGCATGGATTTGCGGTGCCCGTTATATTGAGCTAAAAACCATACAGACCCTGGATGAACTGGAAGTATCCAAACCCTGCATCGATATCCAGGATGAAGGATATAACTGCGAATGGTCGCAGGAACTGAAGATTGAACAGTCGTTTGATGAATATCTGAATGCCTGGATCATTCTTCATATTCTAAGGAAAGAACTTGGATTTAGCGGGCCTTTCGGAACCCTTTTCAACATGAGTGTAGGCTATAATCTTGAAGGGATCTTAAAAAGTAATGTGCAGGGATTTCTTTCGAAGATGCAGGATTGTCGTACTGAACTCAATGAAAAAATCGAGTCGATACGTACAATTTACCCTGGGATCGATGCAATCGAAATACCCGAATGTATTTCCAACCACATCACTTTGAGTACGATGCACGGTTGTCCACCTGATGAGATAGAAAAGATCGGGCTTTACCTGATCAATCAAAAAAACCTGCATACCACAATCAAGCTTAACCCTACTTTGTCAAGTGCAGAAGAATTGAGGAATCTTTTGAACAATGAGCTCGGATTTTCTGCAGATATTCCAGACCTTGCCTTTGAACATGACCTGAAATACCCGGATGCCTTACGAATTATTGATTCTCTCTCGAAGGCATCAAAATCAAGGAACCTTCAATTCAGCGTCAAATTGACGAATACGCTTGAATCCATCAATAATAAAAATGTATTTCCTGAGAAAGAAAAGATGATGTATATGAGCGGCAGAGCGCTGCATCCCATAAGCATCAGGGTAGCACGAAAATTACAGAATGATCTTGATGGAAAACTCGATGTTTCATTCTCTGCAGGTGCTGATTGTTTTAACATCGCTGACTTGCTCGCGTGTGGTATGAAACCTGTAACAGTTTGCACCGACCTTTTGAAACCCGGCGGTTACGGAAGGTTATGGCAATATATTGATACTTTACGTAAATCATTTGCGGAATGTAATGCAAAGAGCATTGATGAATTTATTGTCAACAAATCAAAGGATAACAAATCACTCCTTGAATCAGCTTTGTCAAATCTGAATGAATATGCAGACCGGGTTTCAAAAAATCCTGCGTACAAAAAAACATCTTTTGCCGATCCTGATATCAAGACATCCCGTTCGTTGGGATATTTCGATTGTACCCACGCGCCATGTGTTGATACCTGTCCTGCCAGCCAGGACATACCACGTTATATGTATTTCACAGCTGCAGGTGATTTCTCTTCTGCTTTTCGAACAATTTTCGACACCAATCCATTTCCTTCAGTTACCGGTATGGTTTGTGATCATCTTTGCCAGATGAAATGTACACGGATAAATTATGATGAAGCACTTCATATCAGGGAAATCAAGCGTTTTATTGCCGAAGGGAATTCCCGGGATATTTCTCCGGAACGCGTAAAATCCGCCGGATACAAAGCAGCCATCATTGGCGCAGGTCCTGCCGGATTATCCTGTGCCTGGTTCCTGAACCTGGCTGGTTTCGAGGTTCATGTGTTTGAACAGAAAGCCAAAACCGGAGGTATGGTTTCCGCTGCAATTCCTTCGTTCAGGCTGACAGACGAAGCAATTGAACGTGATATCAGTCGTATAAAAGACGCTGGTGTGAAAGTTCATGAAAATACTGTGGTTGACAAATGCAATTTTGATTCCTTGCGGGAAACACATGATGTCATATTCCTTGCTGCAGGAGCACAGGAATCGACTAAACTTAAGATTGATGGCATCGATTCAGCAGGTGTCCTTGATCCATTGTCCTTTTTATTTACAGTCAGGAATAACGAGCCGGTTCAACTTGGCCCTCATGTATTGATTATTGGTGGCGGAAATACTGCAATGGATGCGGCAAGAACAGCGTTCAGGCTGATCGGGAAGGATGGGAAAGTTACGGTTGTTTACCGCAGGACGACAAAGGAAATGCCCGCTGATAAAGGAGAGATACAGGCAGTTCTCGATGAAGGCATGGAAATACTGGAGCTTACAAACCCTGAGCGGATCAAAACTAAGGATGGAAAGGTAACAGCACTTGTCTGTTCACGCAACATGCTTTCTGCTAAAGGAAAAGATGGCAGACCGGTTCCGTTAAAAATCCCTGGTTCTGAATTTGAGTTGCCCTGCGATACTATCATCCCGGCAATTGGTCAGCAATTGGCAATTGACTTTTTGGAACCGGACCAATTGGCAACACAAAATGGAAGCTATAAAACCCGTATCGACAGGTTGTACATTGGCGGCGATGCACTCAGGGGAGCTTCCACTGCCATTAATGCAATTGCTGATGGCCGGAGAGCAGCGGCTGAAATCATGGCTGATCTGAATATTGCTGTTCCGACAAAGAAACCTAAGGATGAGAAAAATCTTGATTGGGACAGCCTTCTTCATCGTAAATCTTTGCGGGAAGCAGGATTTTCAGCAGAAGAGACACCTTTGGACGACAGGAAGAATTTCAGGTTGGTCATGTCTTCTCTTTCTTTGGAAAAAGTGCAACAAGAAGCATCCAGGTGCCTGCAATGCGACGAAATATGTAATGTTTGCGTGGGTGTTTGTCCTAACCTTGCTAACTTCAGCTATCAGATTGATCCCGTAAAATACCATCTCCGGAAAGCAATCCAAAAGGAAGACGGAAATATCGAAATGGAAGACGATGAAGTGTTTTGTGTAAATCAACAATTCCAGGTTCTGAACATCCGTGACTTGTGTAACGAATGTGGCAATTGCACCACTTTTTGTCCGACCAGCGGTAAGCCATTTCGTGATAAACCTGGATTATGCTTATCAGAAGATTCATTTAACCTGGAACAGAAAGCATACATCCTGCGCCATCTGCCGGATAGGAAAGTCCTGGTTTATAAAAACAACGATCAGTTTGAAATGCTTTGCCTCAAAAAAGGTCGGTATTTTTATGAAAACAAAGATGTGAAAGCCACATTACATCCTTCTGATTTCCGTGTGATGCATATAGAATTCCTTTCCGATCCTGTAAAAACTATTCAATTTACCAATGCTGCACAAATGAGCATCATCCTGAAAGCGGCTTTGCAACTAACAATTCGTCAATCTTAAATCAAGCAATTCAATCGTAACTCTATAATCGTCCAATCGTAAATATTGACAGCTTTTAAAATCTGGATAATTTTTCAACATCTAAATAGAAAAAAAATATGATTCCAATTACAGACAAAGTCATGGATGGCGCAATTCTTCAGAAAGCCATCGACCGTTACCGAGAAAAAGGCATTATTCTTCCAACCTTTGCACAGATGCAGAATCCTGATCTGGTGCCGGATGAGATAAAAAAGAAATTACAATCGATTGGCCTATGGGATCTTCATCCCCTGAATCTCTTTCGTCTGACATGGAAGAATGAACCTAAAGCTACCGGCGGGCTATTTGGAAAACCTAATTATATCGAACTTCCCAAGTCTCTGACAGGGATTGATGCACGCATCGTGGTCATGCTTGGGAAATGGTTCCCAACGGGAGCGCACAAAGTAGGAGCTGCTTACGGTTGTCTGGCTCCGCGGATTATCACCGGGCAGTTTGACCCGACGTATCATAAAGCCGTGTGGCCGTCAACCGGGAACTATTGCCGGGGCGGGGCATTTGATTCATACCTGATGGATGTCACAGCCGTGGCAATACTTCCGGAGGAGATGAGCAAGGAACGGTTTACCTGGTTAAAAGAGATTGGTGCGGAAGTTATTGCTACTCCCGGTTGTGAATCAAATGTGAAGGAGATCTATGATAAATGCTGGGAAATCCGCCGTACCCGCAAAGATTGTATGATATTCAACCAGTTTGAAGAATTTGGCAACTCATGCTGGCATTATGAAGTTACAGGTCATGCAGTGGAAGAGGTATTCCGTAATGTCGCGGGTAAAAATTCCAAGCTTGCGGCCTATATCTCAGCCACCGGATCTGCAGGAACCATTGCTGCCGGTGATTACCTTCGAACTCAATTTCCGTTTATAAAAGTTGTAGCCTCCGAAGCATTGCAATGTCCTACGCTCCTTCGGAACGGATTCGGTGGTCACCGGATAGAGGGAATCGGCGATAAGCATGTACCTTGGATTCACAATGTCAGGAATACGAATGTCGTGACAGCTATTGATGATGAAGATTGCATGCGGTTGCTGCGTGTCTTCAATGAAAAAGAAGGCCATGATTACCTGACAGGAAATGGTGTTGACAAAGAATTAATATCCAAACTCAACATCGTCGGGATATCCGGTATCGCGAATATACTTTCAGCCATTAAAACGGCGAAACATTTTGAACTTACCAACGAGGATGTCCTGATCACCATTGCCACTGATTCTGCGGAGATGTACGGTTCCCGTCTGGAGGAGCTGACATCTGAGCATGGCAAATATTCATTGATGCAGGCCGCCAAAGATCATGAGAAATGCATGATGGGAACAACCGTGGACTACATGAAAGAACTCCGCTACGAAGATCAGCTGGCTATTCATAACCTGAAATATTTTACGTGGGTCGAACAACAAGGTATGGATGTTGAAGATTTGCGCCAATTGTGGTACGATCGGCATCTCTGGCCGAAGATCTTTAGTCAGCCCGCACGCTGGGATGAATTGATCAATGAGTTTAATGATAAAACAGGATTGTTGAAATCATTGTGAAAATGATTTTTCAACTGTAAATCCTCATCAATAAATTGAATATAGCAGATACACATCTTTGTTAATAATTGGAAACAGGTAATGAACGGTAAGTTTTATTATGAATGTACAAACTGCAAGGCAACTTATAAAGCAGAGAAAATTATGTATCTCTGTCCGGTTTGTGCAAAAGAAAACCATCCAGATCAGCCACCAAAAGGGGTTCTGAAAGTCAATTACGATTACAATGGTATCCGTAACCGGTTTCCCAGGATTGACTTCTTCAAATCCCTGAAGGATGAAAATTTCCTCTCATTATTGCCAATTCAGGCTATGAAAAACTGGCCAATACTCCGCATTGGCAATACCCCACTGTATAAGTTCGACCAGTTCGATTCTTCTGAAATAACTTTTGATCTGTATCTTAAGGATGATTCACAGAATCCGACATTCTCTTTTAAAGACCGTGCATCTGCATTGGTTTCAGCATGGGCGAAAGAAAACAAAATTGAAACAATCATCACAGCATCTACAGGAAATGCAGGATCATCCCTTGCCGGGATATGTGCCTCACAGGGACAACAATCGTACATCTTTGTCCCGGCTTCTGCCCCACTGGCTAAGCTTACTCAAATTGTCATGTATGGTGCCACGCTTGTTCCGGTCAACGGCAGCTATGACCAGGCATTTGACCTGAGTATCAAAGCATCAGAAATTTTTGGCTTTTATAACCGGAATACAGCCTATAATCCACTGACCATTGAAGGTAAGAAAACAGTTTCTTTCGAGATATACGATCAGCTGAATCACCATATTCCTGATTATGTCTTTGTCCCGACAGGTGATGGTGTGATTCTTTCAGGTGTGTATAAAGGATTTGAAGATCTCATGAAACTCGGAATTATCGGAAAGATGCCAATCATTGTTGCTGTTCAGTCAGAAGGAAGCAACAACCTGATTGCAAACATTTCAAGTGATCATTTTTCAAGCAGCCCTTCTAAAACCATTGCCGATTCTATTTCTGTGGATATACCACGCAATTTTTACATGTCTGTGAATTATTTGAAAACATATCATGGAGAATGGGTCACGGTGAGTGATGCAGAAATTCTTCAGGGTTCAGTTGAGCTTTCCCGTTCGACCGGTATTTTTTCTGAACCTGCAGCGGCAGCGGCTTTTGCAGGAATGATGAAATACCGGAAAACGAAAAAGATCCCATCGGGTTCAAAGGTCGTGGTTTTACTTACCGGTAGTGGCCTCAAAGATCTGAAATCCGTGCAATCTTCCATCCATCTTCCTGCGCCGATTGAGCCGGATATCCAAGCGCTGAAACAAATTTTTAACTAGAGGTATTCCATTATTTCTAAGATGATTACATTTTTTCTGAATGATCGAAAAATTGACTATTCCGGTGACGAAAACCGGATGCTTTTAAGCTATCTGCGCGATAAAGAAGGGATCATTTCGGTAAAAGACGGATGTTCCGGGCAAGCTTCCTGCGGTGCATGCATGGTAGAGATCAATGGAAAAGCCAAACTTTCCTGTGCACAGAAAATGAAATTCCTTCGTGATGCTCAGGTAATTACGATGGAAGGAATTCCTGAACCAATTCGCGATGTCATCGCCAGAGCCTATGTTGAAAAAGGTGCTGTTCAATGTGGTTTTTGTACACCGGGATTGATCATTCGCACCAAAATCCTGTTTGCAGAAAATCCTTATCCGACAAGGGCACAGATCAAAAAAGCGATCAATCTGAATATGTGCCGGTGTACCGGTTATGTGAAGATCATTGATGCGATTGAGGAAGCACTGAGAAATCTGCGTGAAGGGAAAGGTTCCAAACATGGTCATCCCGCAAATGGTATCGGGCAATCTCTCACAAAATATGAAGCCTACGAAACAGCCATTGGAAGGCGATTATTTGTGAATGATATGGTGTTCGATGGAATGTACCATGCCGTGCTCCGTTTCAGTGATCATCCAAGAGCAAAGATCATCTCGATCGATACTACGGAAGCATTGAAAATTAAAGGAGTGATAAGAATTTTCAGGGCATCTGATATTCCTGGTGATCGTTATACAGGATTGATATTCAGCGATTGGCCATTGATGATCGCACCAGGAGAAATCACACGTTACATCGGTGATGTACTTGCAGGTGTTGTGGCAATTGATGAAGAATCTGCGAGAAAAGCTGCCAGGTTGATTTGCATTGAATACGAAGTTTTTGAGCCTGTCTCGGATATGCACAAAGCGCTGGAACCTGGATCGGCACAAGTCCATCCTGACAGAGCTAACCTGCTTGAAAAATGCGTTGTGCACCGTGGTATAGCTGCGAATTCAGTTTTTCAGCGATCAAAATATATTTCTTCAGGTATTTATGAAACCCAGCGAATTGAGCATGCCTTCTTAGAAACCGAAGCAGCATTAGCACTTCCGGCAGAAAATGGAATTCATATTTACAGCCAGGGACAAGGTATCTATGTTGATCAGAAACAAATTGCTTCCTTGCTTGCCCTGGAAGAAGATCAGGTCAGAGTAACTCAGGTTGCATGTGGAGGAGGCTTTGGCGGCCGCGAAGATATGACTGTCCAGGGACATGCAGCATTGTTTGCATGGCATCTGAAGAAACCGGTTAAGCTGCATCTCTCCCGGGAAGAATCAATCATCATGCACCCAAAACGACATCCGGTGTGGATGGATTTTTCGTTAAGCTGCGATGAAAATGGAATTTTAACTGGCTTAAAACTGTGCGCTGTTGGCGATTCCGGAGCGTATGCATCAGTCGGAACCAAGGTAATGGAGCGAGTTGCAGGTCATGCTGCCGGTGGATATTATGTTCCAAATGTTGATATTGAATCACTCACGGTCTATACCAACAACATTCCTTCCGGCGCCATGCGCGGATTCGGCGTGAACCAGGTCACTTTTGCCCTGGAAAGTTGCATTGATGAGCTTTGTGAAAAAGGCGGCTTTGATCGTTGGAAATTCAGATTCGACAATGCTTTGGATAAAGGCAAGATGACTGCAACCGGCCAGGTTCTTGGTGATGGAGTTGGAATAAAAGCCTGTCTGCTTGCGTTAAAAGATCATTTTTATGCTGCAAAAT
>CAIWTA010000232.1 GCA_903915465.1 uncultured Bacteroidales bacterium
AATATCTGACGGATCATCAGGTGTTGGTGTGATATTGATCGTTATATCGAAACTGTTCTCAGCCCAGCAGTTCGGAATAGTACCAGTTTCTGCATAGACATAGAGAGTTTGTGTACTGGTAATGGAAGCACCTGCAAGTAGTTTCGTTCCGGTTTTTCCCGGACCAGTATAATAATCACCTACAGTCAACACCGGAATCGTATAGCTGTCGCATTTCGTAACATCTGACGGATCATCAGGTGTTGGTGTGATATTGATCGTTATATCGAAACTGTTCTCAGCCCAGCAGTTCGGAATAGTACCAGTTTCTGCATAGACATAGAGAATTTGTGTGCTGGTGATGGAAGCGCCTGCAAGCAGTTTCGTTCCGGTTTTACCCGGGCCTGTATAATAATCACCCACAGTGAGTACCGGCAAGGTATAGCTGTCGCATTTCGTAACATCGTCCGGATCATCAGGAACAGGAGTGTTATTGATGTTCACCTGGAAGCTTTCCTCATCACTGCAATTTGGCGTTGTTCCTGTCTCATCATAGATCCATATGATCTGAGAGGTGGTGATCGGTCCTGTAATTACAATACCACCCAGTGCCTGGCTGTTATCGTAATACTTAGGATTTACAAGGTTTAATCCGGTTATTGCTGGTAAGGTGTAGCTGTCGCAGGCTGTCTTCGTACCCGGATTGAAAATTGATGGAGCCAGTTTGATAGTAACAGGGAAGCTGCATGTTGAAGTTGCCCCGGCCATATTTGTTACAGTATAAATAACATTTGTTGTCCCTATCGGGAATATATGAGGAGAGGGAAAATTGCATGTTAGTGTTTTGATGCCACATGTATTTCCAGTGCCTACACTAAGCCCAGGAATTTCACCCATAACCGTATTGAAAGCGATGTGATAGTTAGTAACACAACCTGATGTCCATGTGGGTCCATTTGGAAGATATCCATATGTCCCGCCACCCGGCATCGGATCGTTAGTTCCTGCTCCTCCGCACACGGGAGAGCTCACATACCATCCATGATTATAGTCATTAAGATTATCTGCTGAATAATTATGTATTCCGGAAAAGCTGAAATTATACATTTGGCCAACAGCCAAGTAAGGTCTTTCGGATTCCGGCACATTAAAAGTAAAAACACCACTCACTGCTCCGGAGTTAGGGCCGACCGGACTGATGAATGTTGTATCAAACACCCAAAGAGGTGGAGCATCCGGCGCTACATTAGCACACACTCCGTCACCGGAGTAAAGGGCAATATGAAGTGTAAAGGGCAACACATCTATATTCCACAGACCCATCGAAACACTTTTTAATACACCGGTTTTCCCGGGATAGAACGACTGCCATACCCAGGGGCCGTTATCCACCCAATAGCCGCTGGCTGAAGTTGGTGGTGTCGGGCAATGGATTTCCTGGATATCGTTTGAATAATTGACCCAGTTTACTTCCACGCCAGGAATTTCACCCATAACTGTATTGAATGCGATGTGGTAATTGTCGACACAACCTGTGATCCATTGTGTTCCGCCTGAGGGAAGATATCCATACGTCCCTCCACCCGGCATTGGATCAGCAGAACCTGCTCCACCGCAAACAGGAGAGCTTACATACCATCCGTGGTTATAGTCATCGGGGTTATCTCCTGAATAATTATGTATTCCGGAAAAGCTGAAATTATATAGTTGACCAGCCACCAGATAAGGTCTGGCGGATTCCGGTACATTAAAGGTAAACACACCACTTACGGCCCCGGATATTGGTCCGGTCGGACTGGTGAATGTTGTATCATACGCCCACAAAGGCGGAACTCCCGGCGATACATTTGCGCAAACGCCATCACCCGGGTAAAGGGCAATGTGGAGTGTAAATGGCAGAACATCTATATTCCACAAACCCAGGGACACACTTTTCAGAATGCCTGATTTTCCAGGATGGAAAGATTGCCATACCCAGGGGCCATTATCTACCCAATAACCTCCGGCTGATGTAGGTGGCGTGGCACAATGGATTTCCTGGATATCATTTGAATAATTGACGCCGCTTATCAGAGGATCAGCACATTGATTGATTGCGCCCGGACAAGTAACGGTTGGAGCAGAAAGATTGCAGATAAAGCCACTTACATAATTACGCAAGGCCTGGCAGAGATAAAGTCCGGGACCGGTACCATTTACCTGATCAGGTGTCGCATACTGGCAGTTTTCATTTTCGAAGTTCCATATCAGAGGAGTACTTCCGCCATTATAGGTAAAAGTAATATCATAAATGACCTGATCATTTGAGAGACCCCAGCCATCATTCGATGGACCTGTGTGAGAAATCCCCAGTTCTGCGGTACTTCCCGTAATAACAACTCCTGCATACTGTGGATCTGACCACCCGGATGGTTTGTTTGGAGCAGTGATACTGACATATGTAAGAATGTTCTTATCATATTTCAGCTTGAGAGAGATTGCATTGATATTCGCAAAATCACTTCCGCCAACCTTAATTGGGACTACAATGGTTCCTGCCGTAGCAGTCATCGAAGGCGCTATCGTAATGGGGGCATTTCCGGAGCAATCCTGGGCTGACACAGGATTGTATCCGATCATCGCGAACAGAAAAATCAATACTGATTGTAAAGCTTTCGTTTTCATCTTTTTTACTTTTAGGTTAATATTTCAAAGAGTTCTGCAGGGAGATTTTCGGGTTTTTTTTAAAAGTGTAAAACTCAAAATTTCCTCAGCCGAACTGAAGAAAATGCAATTGTCAATATTGTGTTCATTTCAATCATATCCGAGAATTGATAAGCTTGTTAATGTTGGAATTGGTAATGTCTTATTTAAAATACAGATAATTGTTAAATTAATAATTTATAGATTTTCCTGAAACAGAAAAAAGGGAAGGGGCGCAAATCACCCCCCCCTTTTTCAACTTCGTTGTTGTTTTTCTATTTACTTACAACAAATTTAATGGTCTTCACCATATCATCTTTGCCGTTATGAACCCGGAGGATTGTTGTATAAATGCCTTGCGACATTGTACGTGCATCCACCTTGAGGGTATAGCTGCCACTTGTTTGTGGTTTGTTTACCAGCGTTTTTACCACCTGGCCAACCATATTATAGATTTCCAGCGTTACATCTCCGGAAATTGGTAAGGTATAATGAACTGTTGTGGATTCAATGAACGGGTTGGGATAATTGACCAATGTAAGGCCATTGTTTCCGTATTGCTCATCAGTTCCAACATTGCCGTTAGCTACAACATCTGTATTCAGGATTGCATCCGGAATCACATTGGCGTAACCATCTGCCAGTTCATTCAGTGGATCGGCGGCCAATATCAGGCGGAAAGAGTTTCCTTCTGTGAATTTGGCCGTTGTCCTCAGTTTCAGAACAATCATTTCAGCACCAGCAGATAATTTTACAGGTGTAGTCGAGTTCCATCCGATTGTTAGCAGATTGCCATTGATTGCAAAGTCTGGCTTGTTATTGCTGCCTTTCAGATAGACATCTTTTACTTCTATAAGGTCTGACGGGATTTCGAGGATAAGA
>CAIWTA010000233.1 GCA_903915465.1 uncultured Bacteroidales bacterium
CGCAGATTTTATAAGTGAATTTTTTCTGCGGAACTCTGCGCAATAATCTGCGAAACTCCGCGTGAACCATTTAAGTTATCTGATTTGATGTTCCTGTTTCTTAAAAAAGGTGGGGCACTCTGCGAGAAAATAAAAACAACTTTTTAGTCAGTCCCGGTGCAGGGGGTGATGCAACATTGAAGCCCTGCGGGCTATTTTGGTATTTTTATAATTCCCCGTAGGGGAACAATATCAATAGAAACAACCAAACCACCTTACATTCATTTTCCCGTAGGGAATTAATATTGTTTATGCACACAGGAAAAACAATACTCTCTGCTACCCTACAGGTGCTTCACGACCTGTCGGGTGGTGGATTCACGATTAATTTCATAGCTTTGCATTTTACCCCTTGAATGTCCCTGTTCACTAAAATAGTATCATTTCTGATAATCTTGTTTCCTGTTACAGTGTTTTCGCAGGATACAACGAAAATCTGGCTGGAAGATGCCAGGTTCTGGAAATTTGATAAGGATATCAACCCGGATTACCAAAGAATCATCGGCGACGTCATTCTTCGGCACGACAGCATCTACCTTTACTGCGACAGTGCATTTTTAAACAATGTGAAAAATAATGTCATCGCTTTTGGAAATGTCCACGTAAAGGTCAGCGATACCCTGAATATCTTCGGGGATTCCCTATCCTACAACGGGAACACCAAAATTGCCCGCATCAAGAGCAATGTGAAGCTGATTGACAATGAGACAATTCTTACCACTGATACCTTAGTTTTTAACCGTAACACCCAGATTGCTCAATATGATTACTGGGGAAAAATAGTGAATGGCAGAAATGTCTTAGTCAGCAAACACGGTTATTATTATACTGCCAGGAAGGAATTCTTTTACAAGCATAAAGTTATCCTGATGAATCCTGATAACGTCATGAGATCTGATACAATGATGTTTAACACGATTACAGAAGTCGCCTATTTTTTCGGACCTACCAACATCAAAGGACAGGAAGATTCAATCTATTGTGAGAATGGCTGGTATAATACTGCAAAAAACATTGCCCGTTTCCAGAAAAAGGGAAAAGTTTTCCATCAGGATCAGATCCTGAGCGGTGATAGCATGTACTATGAGAGGGAAACAGGGTACGGTCAAGTCTTTAATAACGCCAAATTAGTTGATACGGTGAATAACATTGTTGTTGAGGGTAATTATGGTGAAATTCAACGTAAGAAAGGTTTTGCTTTCATGACCGATCGTGCAGTGGCCAAATTCATTGATAAGAAAGATACTCTGTTCATGCACTCGGATACAATCCGGGCAACTTTTGATACGAATCAAAAAGTAAAAAATATCTACTGTTTTTATAAAGCTAAATTTTTCAGGTTCGATTTACAGGGAATGAGTGATTCGTTGACTTGGCATAGTAAGGATTCCTCTCTGACATTATTCAATAATCCTGTTCTATGGTCTTATAAAAATCAGCTGACTGCAGATACGATCATCCTCAGAATGCGTAATAACCAGGTAGACAGCATGATCATGAGAAATTCTGCTTTCATCATTTCCAAGGACGACTCCAATAAATTCAATCAGGTCAAAGGGCGCGATATGATTGGTTACTTCAATAACAATGATCTCTATAAAATACGAGTCATTGGAAACGCTGAAACTATATATTTTGCCAGAGAAGAAGACCGAACCCTGATAGGAATTAATAAAGCCATGGCCAGCAACATGCTGATTTTCCTTGAAAACAACCAGTTAAAAACCATTACTTATATCGAGCACCCCACGGCAATTCTCTACCCTGAGAAGCAAATCTCGAATTATGATTTATTCCTTAGAGATTTTAAATGGGTTATAGAAAAAAGACCATTATCGAAAAACGACATCTTCACCTGGTAGGTTAGAATACCGATACCTTTATATACTTTGAGGGATTTGCTTTGATATCCTCGAGCAACAGGTTCAGGTCGCGTGCAGCTTTGGCAACTTCATCATAAAGCTTTTTATCATTTAGCAACAAACCGATGCTTCCCTGTCCTTTGTTGATCTTTTCAAGGACAAGGTTGATGTCCCCCATAGCTTGATTTACCTTGAAAATAGTAGTGGGAATCCTGGCTTTAGAAAGAGAATCACTCAGGTTTGAAAAGTTTGTAAGCACATTTGTAATATTCTCATTATTCTGTTTCAGGTTCTTACTGATCGATTCTACGTTATTGATAATATTAGCCAGATGAGACTTTTGTTTGCCAACAAGTGTATCGATATTAGAGGAGATACTGGCCAGGTTTTTTGTAACCTTATTAATGTTGTCAACTGCCATGATAAGGTTATCACGGGTTTTTTTATTCAGTACATCTTTGATGATGGTGGCTACAGTATCAATAGAACTGATCAGGCTTTCCGCCTTTTCTTTAAGCGGAATCAACTGCTTGCTCACCTCATCGGAAAGTGAGCTTTCTGTCAATGCCTGTAGGGTATCTCCATCCTGGAGGATTTCCCTGGAATCACCCAATACGATCTCGACCTCCTTGGAACTGATCAAACCTGAACTGAATATCTTTGCAACAGAATTTTTCGGAATAGGATAATCCTGGGTGATGATCAGTTCAACAATTATTTTACCAGCCTTTTTTTTCGAAAAATACATTTTTTTGACCTGGCCGACATTCATTCCTCTGATCGTAACGGGATTTGCTGCAACTAACCCGTTAACCCTGTCGTAAACAGCAAAAACAACTTTCTTTGGCTGAAAAATCTCCAGCCCTTTCAGATACATCAATCCCCATATGAGAACAGACAGGGCGATAATAAATACAATCCCGACTTTTAATTCTTTACTAAGTTGGAAAGTCATGCTTTTTATTTTCGTTGCAAACATAAAGATTTTTATGGGATTCACTCAATCCCCGGGATTTTATTTTACAACAGACTTCTCATCATCAAAGCCATGCCCAACTTCATTTTCCTTCAATCAGTTTTTTTGCTTGTGCGATTGTGATCCTCTCTTCCCCTGTGAAAGCCACAACAAATGCATCTTTGAATCCTTTCTTCTGAACTTCCTCCTGCAGCTTTATTGCTGCATCCAGAGAAGATTCTTCCCCCGTAGTATATTTGTACATTCCTTGGTGCTTGTACATTTTCACATTTTTTAATTTATCTAATCGCTGAGCACTAATTCCGATATCCTTTGGGGAAGTTGCAACCTGAACACGAAACGTCACAACATTATCAGAGGGTTTCTGTTCAATCAGTTTCTCTTTTCTTTTAACACTGTCTTTTTTGGATTGAATAACCGGAAGGGGGGCTTTGCCATCGGCAACCGCTTCCTTCAGGGCAACTTCTTTACCTCCTTCCATTTTCGCTTTGAACTTTACAAAAGCTTTAAAAATGGCAGAGGCAATGAAGTCCTGCCCACTCGAAGTAAGCAGGAATTTCTCTTCCTCCTGATTCGAAAGAAATCCTGTTTCAACCAATACACTGGGCATAGTCGTTTTATAAAGAACAAGAAATCCTGCTTGCCTGACTCCACGATCATTTAGCCCAACCCTGCTTTTCATTTCATCCTGAACTATGGTGGCAAAATTCATACTCTGTCCAAGGTACGCATCCTGGTAAAGGGAAAAAGTGATATACGATTCGTCTGAATTGGGATCAAAACCGTTATATGTCTTCGTATAATCCGGCTCCATTAAGATCGAGGCATTTTCCTGTTTTGCAATAGCCAGATTTGCTTCCGATTTGTGCAAACCCATTACATATGTTTCCGCTCCACGGAATAAATGCGATGGATTTGCATTACAATGAATGGAAATAAACAGATCTGCTTTCAGCCGATTGGCTATTCCTGCACGTTGATGCAATTCGATGAACTCATCCTTGTCGCGGGTGTAATAAACATTCACCCCTTTACACCCTTGTTTTATAAGGTCTCCAAGCTTGAGCGCAATTTGTAAAGTAATATCCTTTTCCTGCGTTTTTTTTCCAAGAGCCCCCGGGTCTTTTCCGCCATGGCCAGCATCAATTACTACTTTTGCGAGAAGAACCTTTTCCTGAGAAAAGCTGTGAAATTCAGTCAGAATGGAAAGAAGAAGAATCCCAGTGATCCATTTGAAACAATGCATCCCGATGCTACAGGTTTTGTTAAAGTATATTAAAATCGTGCCTGAATTAATAATTTTATGTAGTTTTGAAATATAATAACTGACGAATGTTTGGTCGATTATTTCTTCCGGCACTACATTTCTAGACAAAGATAGAACATTAACCCCAGAGTTACACCAAGAAATTGTTAACGAAATTATTAACAAGAATTTCCTTTTGCTTCCTGTTGGTTCTGCTTTTTGTACGCCCGGTTGTTGCACAAAAACAGGATTCTCTCTCCTCAGCCGTAAAGCTTAACGACAGTCTTATTACGAAGTCTGATTCAATACATATTTCTGATTCGGTGAAAAAACCACGAAAAGAATCTACCCTGAAATCAAAGGTAGAATACGCATCAAAAGACTCTCTGAGATTTGAAGTGAAAAATCAGAAAGTTTTTATCTTCAAGGAGGCAGATATTAAGTATGAAGATTTTAGCCTCAAGGCCAATTATGTTGAAATTAATTTTGGAAAGAATAGTCTTTATGCAACAGGAACACCGGATTCTACAGGAAAGCTAACAGGAAATCCGGAAAGTGCCCAAGGCGACCAGAAGTTCAAATCAAAAATTATCACTTATAACTATAATACCAAGCGAGGTTATATCCAGACGGTTTTTACAAAGCAGGATGAAGGATATCTTCATGGACAGGTAGTCAAGAAAATGGAAAATAACATTACCTATATCCGGAGTGGTTCTTACACTACATGTGATCTGGAGGAAAATCCTCATTTTGAATTCAGGTTTAATAAAGCCAAAGTGATTCCGGGAAAGAAAGTGGTGACAGGCCCGGCCTACATGGCAATTTCTCAGGTCCCGGTTCCATTGGCAATTCCTTTCGGGTTCTTCCCCAGCAAATCCGGCAGACGCTCCGGTATTTTGATGCCAACCTATGGAGAGTCAGCAAACCGTGGATTTTTCTTAGAAAACGGAGGGTACTATTGGGCAACAAACCAGTATATGGAACTTTACCTTGTAGGGGACATTTATTCACGTGGGAGCTGGGCCATAAAACCCACATTGAATTATAAGTACCGCTACCATTATAACGGATCTTTTAATTTCAGTTATGCAATTAATATCCTGGGTGCAGCTGATTCGCCCGATTACCAGAAAACAAAAGATTTCCAGGTGCGATGGACGCACCAGCAGGATCCAAAAGCCCGCCCCCACAGTACTTTTTCCGCGAACGTAAACATTGTGAGTAATTCATTCAACAAGTACAATCCTTCTTCCAGTACACAATCATACCTTTCCAACACTTTTCAATCGAGTATCAATTATGCCACAAACTGGAACAACACTTTTCATCTGAATATGAACTTTAACCATAGCCAGAACACACTCAATAAAACCATAAGCATAACTCTTCCACAGATAAGTTTTTCTGTCGATCAATTTAAACCATTCGAAAACAAGAACAGGATCGGGAAGAAACATTGGTATGAAAACATTTCATTGAGGTACAGCCTGGATGCAGAAAACCATTATAACACTGTGGATTCGCTGGTTTTTCAACCTGGTTGGACCGATCAGATGCAGAACGGTATCAAGCATTATGTACCGATCAATCTGACAATACCTGTCCTTAAATTTCTGTTCTGGACCAATTCAATTAATATATCAGACAGGATGTATTTTCAAACCATCAGAAAAAGATATATCCAAAGTTCAACACCCGGGATTGATTCTTTGGTTACGGAAACTCAGCCAGGTTTTGCCAATGCAATTGATGGCAGCTTTAGCACTTCACTGAATACGACTATCTATGGGATTTATCAATTGAAGAAAGGACCTATCCTTGCTATCCGGCATATGCTAAAGCCTGGAGTTTCTTTTTCATATACTCCAAACTTTGGTTCTTCTGCCTTTGGATACTGGAAATATATTGAAAATGATACAAACACCAAAAATCAGGTGCGTTATTCAATTTTCGAGAAAGGAATTTATGGTGGCCCTCCAATGCAAAAATCAGGCCTGGTAAACCTTTCAGTAAGTAACAACCTCGAAATGAAAGTCCGGAACCGGAAAGACACGATAAGCGGTACCAAGAAGATTATGCTGATCGAAAACCTTGTATTCAATACTTATTACAATCTGGCGCTGGATTCTGTAAGATGGTCGCCTATCACCATCTCAGGTTATACAACACTTTTCAAGAACCTCCGGATCCAATATGGTTCTTCCTGGGATATGTATGCCAGGGATTCGCTGGGCAGGCGAACGAATACTACTGAATGGAAAAAGCATAATAAAATTCTTCGCCTGGATAATACATCCTGGGTTCTCGGGTTTAATTATACACTTTCATCAGAAAAAGTCAAAAAGAAAAAGACTACGACCAAAGGAACTCCGCAGGAAAGGCAGGATGTTACTGATTTCTACGACTATTATGTGGATTTCGATATACCCTGGAGTTTCAGCTTGAACTACAATTTTTCTTACCAAAAACAATGGCCTTCTTCCACCAGCCCGATTCGTGTGGGGAAAATAGTCCAAACCTTAGGTTTCAGCGGCCAGCTCAACATCACGCCAAAATGGAAAATTACCATGACCAGCGGCTGGGATTTTACAACCAGCCAGTTGTCCTATACTTCCATCGATGTCTACCGCGATCTTCATTGCTGGGAAATGAGGTTTGGATGGATCCCGAAAGGATATCAGCAAAGCTGGAACTTTTCCATCAATGTGAAAGCCTCTATCTTGCAGGATCTTAAACTGAACAAAAAGAAGGATTTCAGGGATTATCAGCAGTAACGAAAGTTGAAAGTCGAAAGTTAAAAGTCCATTTCATAAATCGTTAATCGTTAATCCTTGTTCTTAAATTAATATAGTGACTAAGTGGTAAAAAAATAAAAACTATGAAAAGAATCATCTCTACAGAAAAGGCACCAAAGGCCATCGGCCCTTACAGCCAGGCCATCGAAGCAAACGGAATGTTATTTATTTCCGGACAGATCCCGATTGATCCTTCCACCGGTAAGGTCATTGAAGGAGGCATCAACGAACAAACCGAACAAGTTATTAAGAATATCGGTGCAATCCTGCATGAAGCAGGATACGATTACCAGGATGTGGTAAAGTCCACATGCCTGCTTAGCGACATGGACAATTTTGCAGCAATGAATGCGATCTATGGAAAGTATTATGCTGAAAACCCACCTGCCAGGGCTGCTTATTCAGTAGTCAAATTACCTTTGGGTGTGTTGATTGAAATTGAAACGATTGCTGTGAAATAATCACAGACCTGTTTATTTTGCTTGGAATGAATGCATGAACAAGGATTGCTGTCACAATTTGGAATTGTCTGCAATTATTTTCCAAGTAAAACAAATCCTGCCCATAAATACGGAAGGGAAGTCTCTGACCGGGCAATCATTTTTAATTTTGTTGCCCGCAATGCAGCTGAATATGATTTCCCGCTTAGAAATCCCCGGTAAAAATCGATCATAAAATCTTTTGTTTGACGGTCGGGAATGTTCCACAAAGTATAGAGGATGTTAGCAACACCTGCAAGACAAAAGCTTCGAGGTAAGGCTAACATACCTTCGGTTTTTGTCAATTTCCCTTTACCAGTGGCACAAGCACTCAGAACAAGCAAGTCTGCATAAATGTCAATATTTTCGATCTCATCTCTCCACAAAACACTTTTTCCCTGATCTTCCTGTGTCTTTGACGAAACTTCCGGAGCAAATGCTAATCCCAATTGATCCGGATGACTTTCATCAATAACACTGTGAGTTGCTATATGAAGATGGCTAAATTTGCCGGAAAACTGCAAAAAATGAGATTTTGTCGCAGCAGAATCAGTCATGATCTCTGCCTTATAGGAATTATTTCTAAACAAGGAGACAATTGTTGAAACTTCGGTAAGAGATGATGCAAGAGGATCAAATGAAGGTACCTGATTATTTTGATTGTTAAAGACGGGAGCAAAACCAAGAAAACTATAAGGTTTTGAAAGGTTTCTTCGTTTTGCTTCCAGATAGGCAACCGACGAGAAATAATAACCGATTTCAAAGTCTTTCATCAGGTAATGAAAATCCGGATAACCAATATTATTTTTCGTCTCACTTTTCTGTGTAATCATTGCCTCAAAGGGCAATGAAGATAATTCTTCATCAGGAATTATGATCAGGTGGTTCTTTCCCTTTAAACAGGCATTTATCGGTTCTATAAGGATTTCATAGAGATCATGGCTTAAAACCGGAAATTTTTGAAAATCCGCTCTTTTAATCGACTTTTGAAATTTTGCAATCCGGGAAAGGAATGTTTCTTCAAGAGATATCCGTCGTATCTGAAAGGAGTCACGAGTAAAAACAAAAAAGTAAAGAGATGAATCAGCCCAAAAGTATTCAAGCAACACTTCATTATCCGACAAATTCTCTTTAATACCCGACGAAGTGATCAAATGCCGGGCATTTCTAAGCTCAGAAAAACCCGGAATCTTTCTTTCAAATCTTTTTATCAAACTGTCATTTTCAAATTTAAAATCGATCACCTTCTCAAGGTCAAGCCAGTACGAATTGCCAGGATATTCATTCACACAGTTTTTTTGTGTAAATTTTTTTCGTGTGATTAATCCAATTTCCCGGTTAAGAAATTTTTGTTTCTGGATTAGTGAATCCGGCATTCCGTTCATTTTAAACACCTTACGTTCCTGTAAATTCGCATCTATTATTTGTCCCCTGGCACTTTCTGCAAGTTGAAAGAGTGTTTCTTTAAATTCCAGCGCTCCTGACTTCCATAACCTGTATGCAGTTTCAATTGCACCAGCAAATACACTTTTTGCAGAATCATTGAATATCAACCGTGATCCCTCCTGCCCCAGGTCTCGCTGAATCCTGCCGCAAAGTGCAATAGCCTGATTATATAAATTAAAAGACTGTTTCAAGCAACCTGAATCATCCCCATTTCGGACACCCTTGAAAAGAAGTACCTGTGCGTTTTTTTCCAGTATCCGGAACAACTCAGCCAAATCAATTTTTTGAAACAGATTCGCCTGTATATTTATATCCGATGGTTGATATCCCAATAGAATTCGATTCAACGCAGCCTGATAGTAATAAAAAGCACTATCATAATCCTTTCGGATTCTGAATACATCTCCAATCATACAATAAACCCCAGGCACATCACATAAAGAATGATTTTCTTCCTGGGAAATTTCTGTTACTGCTTTCTGTAAATAGAATAATGAAGAATCATAACGTCCCACGTTTGAATATGAAGTAGCAATACCTTTATATGCCACTAATCTCGCATCTTTCCCGCTGGGCTGCCCTTCTCTCAGAAATTGTAATCCTTTCAAATAATTAATCAGCCCAAGGGTAGGCTTGTTCATTTTTTGATAGGCACTCCCAACATTAATAAACAATCCTGCCTTTGCGATGGAATCAGTCGAATTAATAGCAATCAGGAGTTTTTCTGCGCTTGACAAACATGATAACCCTTTGGATGATTCATTGTTTTCGATATATGCCGTACCAAGACTGGCAAGGGTTTGGTACAACCGGATAGGGTTTTTTCCTTTCAGGGAAAGATTTTTGGTCCAGGCTTTCTGATAATTTATTATTGCATTTTCATAATCCGCTTTTAAAAAATAGATGTTTCCTATATTCTGATAGGCGTCTACGGCTGTCACGCCTTTTCCTCTTACAGCAAGTAAACACTTCTTAAACCAGTCAAGTGCTGACGAATGGTCTCTCTTCAACAACAAACAAGTTCCAATCTGCAAACAATATTGTGCCTTCATTGTTGAATTTTCAATGCCGAAGGCATCAATTTCCTTCATTCCGTTGAACAATGTTTGAAGAGACGAATCGTAAAGGGAATAAATGCTATAAGAAAGTGCTAACCTTAAATGAGCCTGAACTCGCCATGTTTTTGTTGAAATTTTATCCCGATAATTTTCAGTATTCACTTCATGTGGAATGCCCGCGACAGTCGATCGAAGAAATTGCCTGTAATACAATATGGTACTATCATACTTCTTCCGCTCAAAACAGGTATTTGCCCGAAAATAAAGATTAGCAATCTCGGTACGTTGAGTTTGTCCTTTCAGCATAGTGGAAACACCGACGAACAAAAACAATAATAAATAAAATCGCAGAAAGTAATTCAACTTATGTTTTTCGTTTCTTAATTGGTTCATTAAATCATCTGTTCTTACTGAACAGTAAATTTCCCAAAATAGATGACCTCATCTTTACGCATGATTTTGTAATAGAACAACCCAAAATCCAGATATGATGCCATTAAGAAAACTGATTGGTTATAATTGGAATCCGATTCATAAACCACTAATCCATTATTATTTTCAACTATCAAACTTGTTTCTTCAGGAGACTCTGTTTTCCAGGAAAACCAGATAGTGCTTTTTCGTGTGAATACAGAAGATGCTTCAGGTTTCAGCATTCTGATACTTCCCGAACGGTTGGTCGTTCCAATTAGGTTTTCGAGCACTTTATTCTGTTGATAGCACGCTAACAAGTCATACGTATTTTCTACCACCTGGAATTCATTGTTCAAAGAAACCGGTTTATCTTTTTGGAAGATTGTATGAACCTGCTTTGTATTTTGGAAACTCTGTTTCATTTGATCCATTTCCTTTTTCCAGGGAGAGTTTTGCAAGTGAACAAATTCAGATTTATCTGTTGTTTTTGGAGAGCGTGTCAGATAAAAAATTGTGTACTCCAGTGAAAGGAGGATCAATAGCGATGCAGCCATCAGCAAAATCCTGATGTTCCGATTTCTTCTACCAGGGGTCTCGGAACAGACTTTCCTAATCTTTTTCCGTAATTCAAGGAGATCATCCTGTTTCAGGATAGAATTAAGTTCGTTATCCAACCTGACTTCTTCTCTGACACGATGATCCTTATTCATCATTTCCAAAAAAATTATCAGTTCCTCACCCGATAGTTCGTTGGTGTTGAACCGGTCAATCCATTCATGTATTTTTTCTCTGTTACTCATAATGAAAAAACATTTTATATCTGGGATCCTTAAGAATTCTTTTACGAAGCATGTTTTTGCACAGGTATTTCCTTGTTTTTGCGTAGGCCTCATTCTTAAATTTCATTTTTACAGCAATTTCCTTGACTGGAATCTGGGCGAGGTACATCTTGAGTATCCTTTGACAATCTTCAGGCAGGTCAATAAAATGCTGATGGTACAGTCGTACTTTTTCAAGGTTTATCTCATCGATGGAAAAAGCCAATGGATCATATTCTTCGGAAGGTTCCTGAACAAGTTCATCCTGGTACAGCAGCCTCCATTTACGGTCCAATCGCTGTTTCCAGATGTTTTTACAGATGGAATAAAAATAGGTCTTAAGACTGCATTTTAGGGATACTGAATCTGAAAGGATCTTTTCATACAGGATTATCAATCCATCCTGAAAAATGTCTTCAGCATCTTCATAATTTCCTGAGTTCCTCTCAACGATTGATTGGGCAAGAGGGAAAAATTCGCGGTAAAGCTGACGGATACAATCTGTCCGTTTATTCCTTAGCCCTTTCAATAATGCCTCATCCGAAAAATATATCATATCTCGCGATTACTTGCATTAATCGGGGAGAACTGAAAAGGTAGTACGGTTGTTAATAACTTTTTTCGATGCTTAGATCAAATCACTTCAGAGTCATCCCGAGGTTAAAGAACACAAACGACCAGAGATCGGTAACCTCATCAATGATCTTGGCAGTAGGTTTTCCGGCACCATGTCCAGCTTTTGAACCAATACGGACAAGCACAGGGTTATCCCCGGTCTGATCTTCCTGCAATGTGGCCATAAATTTGAAAGTATGCGCAGGAACCACCCGGTCGTCATGATCAGCAGTGAAAGCTAACGTGGCAGGATATTTCACACCCTTTTTAAGGTTGTGAAGAGGAGAATATTTTATAAGGTAATCAAACCCTTCTTTGGTTTCACTTGTTCCATAATCGCTGGCCCATGCATGTCCAATGGTAAATTTGTGGTACCTCAGCATATCAAGGACACCCACTTGAGGAATTGCAACTTTGAAGAGATCCGGTCTTTGTGTCATTACAGCGCCCACAAGCAGTCCTCCGTTTGAACCTCCAATCATCCCCAGCTTGTTCGGGTTTGTGTATTTCTCGAAAATAAGAAACTCTGCTGCCGCGATGAAATCATTAAAGACATTCTGTTTTCGTTCTTTGGTTCCAGCTTTGTGCCATTCTTCACCATATTCACCTCCACCACGAAGGTTGACAACAGCATAAACGCCGCCATTTTCAAGAAAGACCGTACGGCTGATACTGAACCCCGGTGTAAGGCTGATGTTAAAACCCCCATACCCATATATCATAGTCGGATTATCACCATTGAGCTCAAGACCTTTCTTGTGTATGATGAACATAGATACAGAAGTGTTATCCTTGCTTGAGAAATGAACCTGTTTAACTTCATAATCCTCTGACTTGAAGCCGATCTCCGGTTGTGTATAAACAACGGACCTGTTTGTGATGATATCATATTTAAAAACCGTTGTCGGAAAAGTAAATGAATTGTACCCGTAAAAAGCCACAGGATCGCCTTTCTTCCCGCTAATCCCACTTATAGTACCCAGCCCGGGAAGTGACATTTCGTATTGGAACTTTCCATCAAGATCATAAATAAACACTTTACTGATGGCTTTTTGGATATAGCAGGAAACGACCCTGGCACCGACCAGCTCAACTTCTTCCAGCACATCATCACGCTCAGGGATAATCGTTTTCCACATCTTGGGTTCAGGAGTAGCAGGGTCCATTAATACCAATTTTTTCATAGGTGCCTTATAATTGGTGACAACCAGAAACTTGTCTCCAATATTATCGACCACACCATATTCATATTCAAAACCTGAAGCCAGTTGCCTGAATGGTGCATTCTTTTTCTGAAGATCCTTATAAACCAATGAATTTCCACTGGTTGACTCAGTTTCATAAAGTATCAAAAAACGTTCATCTTCCGTCACCTGTGCGGAAAAGTTGTGTTTTGGTTCCTTCCTGTTTTCATAAATAATTAAATCTTCTTTTTGTTTTGTTCCGACTTTATGAAAGTACACTTTTTGATTCTCACTCTGTGAAGTCAGCTCCATTCCTGGTGCTGGCTTTTCGTATCTGTTATAATAAAAACCATCGCCCTGCCATGACATTCCGGAGAATTTTACCCACGACAATGTATCCGCCAATTGTTTCCCCGTTGCAATTTCGAGTACACGGATCTCATTCCAGTCAGAACCACTTTTAGAAATGGCGAATGCCAAATATTTTCCATCTTTTGAAGCGCTTTCATCGTCCAGGGCGATGGTTCCATCCTCCGAAAATTTGTTGGGATCCAGCAATATCCTTGGTGTTCCTTCAATTCCTTCACGCACGTAAAGTACAGATTGGTTCTGCAATCCATCGTTTTTATAATAAAAATACCACTTCCCCTCTCTGTATGGAACACTATATTTTGGAAAATTCCAGATTTTAGTCAGTTTCTCCCGGAATTTTTCCCGGAAAGGGATTTGGGAAAGATACTCATTGGTGATCTTATTCTCAACTCTAACCCATTCTGCTGTAACTTTGGATGTATCATCTTCAAGCCACCGGTAGGGATCAGCAACTTTAGTTCCGAAATAATCATCTGTAACATTCACTTTTTTCGTCACCGGATAATTTAATTTTTGCTTACAGGAATAGATAGACACTATTGCCAGCAACAGTAAGAACAGATAAATTTTTTTCATAGAAGACGTTTTCGTTTCGAATAATTCCGGCGCTTTTGATACCGTTGGATTTCTTTGCTGTAAATATAATGAGATAATCGACAATAGTCAAATTGAATCTTTATGTAACCTTATTTATTGGATAATTATATTTACTGAAATATTTTTCCCTCACTTATCACTCGGTTAATTAATTTTTTGAAGATAAATATCAATTAGCATCGGGCAAATATTTGTATCTCTGTTTGAGATTCTGATAATTGAGAATCCTTAAGCTATACATTGACACTTCGGATATTAACGGGTATTTTGATCAGGAATTTGAAGAAAAAACAAAGGCAATCCGAACCACGTTTCCTCGTGAACTAACGATGACCTTATGCTTGAAACTTCGATTGAGATCTCCGGAGGAATTCTGACAAATCTTCAATCGTCATTCCTGTCATTTTTCAAATGCTTATTGCTGGTGTTATATGAAATAGTTAATTAACTTACTACCGGTTTCTATATAACGAAACATTTCGTATCTTTGCATGACAAAAAATGGAGGAATGGAGAAACTTTTTGCCATCATATTTCTGAAAGATGCATTTGATTTTCTCAGCATTCTTGATAAAAAGCATTATGAAAAAATTCTTTTAAATATTCGTAAAGCTCAAATAGAACCTGATCCTGAACTTTTCAAAAAACTTAAAGATGATATCTGGGAATTTAGAACGCTCTATCAAGGCTTGCAATATCGTTTGCTATCATTCTGGGATAAAACAAATTCTGAGAACACATTGGTAATCACTACCCATGGAATAATAAAAAAGCGCAGCAAAGTTCCCGAAAGCGAAGTTCAGAGAGCAAAACACCTTCGGACAAAATATTTTGAAGACAAAGAAAAATCTAAACAGAAAAAGAGATGAAATCATTCACATTAGAGGAAGTTCAGGATAAACTTATCGGGAAAATTGGTACGCCAGACCGGGATAGGTTTGAATATGAATTACAAATGGATTTAATTGGAAAAGCCATTAAACAAACGCGTCAAGAGCGTAAATTGACACAAGAAGAATTAGGAAAACTTATTGGCGTACAAAAGTCACAAATTTCAAGAATTGAAGGTAACGCCAGTAATGTGACTATTGACACATTAATGCGAGTCTTTGGTGCGTTACAGGCAAAAGTGAAACTACAGGTAGAATTACCCCATTTAAAAATCAGTCTCAGCCAATAATTACGGTGAAGTTGATCTTCCCGAGATCAAAAAGATGTTTGAGACGCTGTCAGCTTCTTTCACTCCGGGCAGATTTACGGGTTGAAAGAAGAAATGACGAATATGAGAATTTCATTCGTCATTCGCATATTCCTCATTCTTGTCATTTCCTTCAGTTAACAACTTCCACCATTTCCTGTATCACCTTTTTCATTTGATTGATTAATCAGAAATAGCATCTTATGAAAAACGGATTAGTATTATCAGAAGAAAATGTATTTGGGCGAATATATCTTATCAGGGGGATAAAGGTGATGCTGGATTTTGATCTTGCAACATTAAGGTGATGCTGGATTTTGATCTTGCAACATTATATGGAGTAGAGACAAGGGCTCTTAAACAACAGGTGAAAAGGAACCAGGTCAGGTTCCCTGAAGATTTCATGTTCCAATTAACAAAGAGTGAATGGAACGAACTTATCACAAATTGTGATAAGTTATCCCTGAACCTGCGTCATTTGCCAGCTCCCCCGCTTGCATTTACAGAACAAGGTGTTGCAATGCTTTCCAGCGTTCTGAAATCACAAAAAGCAATTCTTGTCAACATCGGGATTATGCGAACCTTTGTTCAATTGCGTAAACTCATATACACAAACAAAGAACTCACCATTCGTGTTGATAAACTTGAAAAGAAATATGATAAAAAGCTCAAACTGGTTTTCACCATCATCAAGGAGATGATGGAAACACCGATAGAAAGGAAACCAATTGGATTCAGACGCCAGGAAGAGCGTTGAAATGACAATACAAAAATGACGAATATGCGAATGAAATGAAAGAATGTAGAATTACGAATAAAATTTGCTCAAAGACAATTCATCATTCGTAATTAGTGAATTTCAATCATCATTCCCGCATTCGTCATTCATGTCATTTTTTTAAACGACATTGCCCTGCTATGCGCTCATGGCGCACTTTAATTCTTGAGGCACCGGGCAGAGAAACCGTGTGGCTTGATATAGTTGGCCCTCTGCACATACTCGCCAGAATCGTAGAGACTCAGGAACCAAGCAGTTGTTGCATCGTCCAGAGATGACGACCAGAAGTAGGCAACGTTCGTAAGATAGTCGAAACTGCCACCGGTGGTCCGGTAACCGCCCGGAAGAGCAGTAAATCCGCTGAGGTTTGTAACGTAAGTACTATGTCGAAACCAATGCGTAGTACCTGTTTCCTTCATCTTTCCTCCTGCTATACTTTCACCACCCAAATAGGTGGTCAGTGTCGTCCATTCAGCATCAGTAGGTAAGTGCCAGCCAGTCGGGCATATTCCTTTAACTCCTGGCGTTGTTGAGTATTGCATGGCTTCATCCCACTGATAAAGGCCTCCATAAATGTTACAGTAGTTCTCATCATTATTGTAACAGTACTTTTCAATAATACTGTTATTTGTTTGGTTAGCGCTGCCAAGTACTTTCGTGCCTACGTTGAGGTTTTGTGCAAACCAGCATTGCGTACCAATCAAAACTGTGTTGTAGGTCTTGCCATCTTGGGTCATGGGCTGTCCGCAATCCCAGGTAACGCAGATTGCGGTTGTTTGAGTCAATGTAGCAACAATTGAACTCCCACATGAATTGTATGCCCAAACATACCTTGTATAATCCGTATTACAGGTGAGTCCGGTTTCGTTCTTCATCAAACTTGTCATTAAATCCGTTGCTGTTGTATAGTTGTTCGTTGTGTTCCATTTATAACCTACGGCACCAGTCACAGCACCCCAGTTCCAAACAATTTGTGTTGACATGGCGCTATGAGAACCTTCAGCAGGAGTCGAAGGTACTGAATTACTACAATCCTGGAGACACCGGACAGAGAAACCGAATGGCTTTTGACAGCCGTCATCGTACCGGTTCACGCTATTGGCATCGTAGTCGAGATTCCGGCAATACTTAAACACATCATAAGCATCGTTCGTTGACGATGACCAGAAGTAGGTGTATTTGTTAAAATTGGAAAAATTGCCTCCACCCCACATGGCCCCGGTTGGAAGAGCAGTAAATCCGCTAGTGTTGTTAGCACCAGTATTAGGAGACAACCAATGCGTATATCCTGCTTCCTTCATCTTCCCTCCTGCAATACTTAATCCTCCTAAAAAATCGGTCAGCATTGTCCATTCAGCATCAGTTGGTAAATGCCAACCCGTCGGGCATATTCCCTGTACTCCCGGTGTTACTGAATATTGCATGGCTTCATCCCACTGGTAAAGCCCACCATAAATAGTACAATTGTTTTCATCATCATTGTAACAGTACTTTTCTATGATACTGTTATTTGCTTGGTCAACGCTACCAAGAATTTTCGTACCTACGTTGAGGTTTTGAGCCATCCAGCATTGAGTGCCAATCAACACAGTGCTATATACTTTCCCGTCCCGGGAATCGGTTATGCTTGAACATGAAGATGTGCAAGCACTGGTCGTTTTGCTGAGTATTACTGATGATGAATGCCCAAATGCATTGTATGCCCAGACATATCGGGTGTATGTAGTGTTGCAAACCAGTCCGGTTTCTGTTTTTGAAATTGCTGTGCCCAAATCTGTAGCCGTGTTGTAATCATTTGCGGTATTCCATCTATATCCGGTTGCACAGGTTACTGGATTCCAGTTCCATATAATTTGTGTTGGTGCAGCTACATGAGTCCCTTCAGACGGAGTCGAAGGTCCTGAATTACAATCCTGGAGACACCGAACAGAGAAACCATATTGCTCTTGGCAGCCGTCATCAGACCGGTTCACGCTATTTGCATCGTAGTCGAGATTCCGGCAATACTTAAACCAATCATAAGCATCGTTCGTTGACGATGACCATAAGTAGGTGTATTTGTTAAAATTGGAGAAATTGCCTCCACCCCACATGGCCCCGGTTGGAAGAGCAGTAAATCCGCTAGTGTTGGTAGCGCCGGTATTAGGCGATAACCAATGCGTATATCCTGCTTCCTTCATCTTCCCTCCTGCAATACTTAATCCTCCTAAAAAATCGGTCAGCGTTGTCCATTCTGCATCAGTTGGTAAATGCCAACCCGTCGGGCATATTCCCTGTACTCCCGGTGTTGTTGAGTATTGCATAGCTTCATTCCACTGATAAAGTCCTCCATAAGTTGTACAATTGTTCTCATCATCATTATAACAGTACTTTTCGAGAATACTGTTATCTGTTTGGTTTGTACTTCCAGATATTTTTGTTCCTATATTGAGGTTTTCTTTAAACCAGCATTGATTTCCTATTTGAACAGTATTATAGGTTTTACCTTCATAAAGTACTGTTGGAATGCCAGGGCAGGGCTGTCCAACATAAGGCCCGGAATTTATTATTATCATGCCTCCGGATTGAATTGTGGCATTTTTACAGGTCTCAGGAGTCGTTACAATTGGATAATTAGGACAACCTGCCGGAATTATTACATCTTCGGTAGATAACGGCACTGCGTTGTCCACCCAGTTTCCTGCTGTGTTCCAATCATTGTTAACAAGACCAGACCATGTTGGAGATAGTGTTTTTTGAGCTGATTGTGAAACTTGTGAGAAGGAATCTATGGATAAAAAAACCAGCAAAACTGCAATAATGGATGTCAAAAGTAGATGCTTTTTCATTGTCTTATATTTTAATGATTAATAGTTCTATCAATTAATATAAACTTTAGCAGTCTTCACCGCATTATCACTCCGTACTTTAACAATATAATAGCCCTTCACAGCATTTATTCTAACCTGGTTTAATGGCTGATCAATCATCTTCTGGATTAAAATCTGCTGTCCTATCATGTTACTCACCGTTATTTGTCCATTTTGCAGGCCAGTAAAACAGAAAACACTTATGGTTTTTTCTGAAGAATAAATTTTAATTGGATTATTATCGGAGTTAGTAATATCACCATTAAAATGCAGTAGAAAACGGCTGGCATCTTCGTTTCCTGAAGCAGTAAAATGATACACCGGGTTTTGCAGCAGATTCTGGGTATGGTGCAGGGTTAAATCTTCAAGCGACAAACCTGTCAATGAAGTAACGTTTTCAATACCTGTAACCTTTATGCTGTAATTTCCATCAGCAGGCGCTACAATTCCTACAGGAATAGTAATAGGGTTATTAATGTAAGGCATGGAATTGATTAGCGTTTTCTGATCAACTGATGCCATCGTATAGATTTGCGGAATTTGCAGATCCAGACTTAACATCTTGGTTGCATCATACCAATCACTTCCAATCTTTCCATTGGATTCAAACAGAACATACGCTTCATCATAATTTGTTGCATTACTCAAGGTGAACGTCAGTTTATCCGGAGTAATGCTTTCCGCGCTTTTCAACCAATTGTCGCTTTCATGTGTTCTTGCCAGGTTAGGTATCCCAATTGACGTTCCTAACGCATTGACAAAGAATGCCTGCATTGCAGGAATCTTGCCACTCACCCCTGACGTTTTATGAGTAGCATCCAGATAGCCTTCATATCCTGCGCCACCAATTTTGTTGATATTATAGACGTAATAATACCCGTTAACTAAATTGGATTTTCCCGTTACATTATCCCAGTCAACTGCGGATGGATAAGGATTACCTATTAAATTCCAATTCAAAAGGGAAGAAGAGGGTCTTATAGTTAATGAGAAAGTCTGATCTCCTGTATTTGGTGTCCCGGTAAAGATTTTGTAAGAAGGGAAATAGGAACTATATGCTACAAGATAACCTGACTTCACAACAAATTGTGGAGGTGAACCAAAGTCGATAGTGTTAGCACTTAAATCAGTACTCCTAAGGTTACGCCAGCAAAATGGAATGCACAATTCATTTTCATTCCATTTGTAAAAGTCAAAGCTTGTGGATGGAGTTGTACTGAAATTCGCCAATATAGGTGCAAATGTTCCATCGCATATTTCCTGGTATGAAACAGGAGAGGAAAGCATGTGCCAGCCTAAATTGGCCGTTATTGTACGTTTTATTATGGCTTGCCCGGATACTGATCCTTCAGTAATAAGAGATCCTCCACTTTCAATAACCAAATCTGTTGCGATTGAATTGTTGATAAGCGCTTCGGAAACAGTTAAACCGCCACCAGGATTGACAATCAATTTTCCACCAGGATCAATTGTCAGCGTTCCGGTAACTGTAAGCACTGCGCCAGAGCTGACAGACATCCTGGTTTCTCCTGTTTTTACAGAAGTAGAACTGTAAACATTATTGCTCGATTGGGCAAAAAGTCCAAAATGAGTTAGCAATACCATGGCAATCAGGAGAGTGAATGTTTTCATAAGATGAGGGTTTAATTAAATTTCAGATCAGGAAATTATAAAGGAATAAAAGTATATAATATTTAACTATTATCAAAAACTATTTATTATCTAAATTTTCATGTTATTCATTGATGTAAAATATATGTGTTAATTATTAATGTGTTAACCCATATTGCAACCAGAACAGACGCAGCATGAAACAAATCGGTTGATAACCACCACACTTATCAGAAGAAATGCCTCCAAAATTGTACACACCCGATATCGTTTGCAAATTTTGGAGCCCAGCTTTGTATTGTTTTTAAAGAGGCTGTCTTAAAAGATACGATTTTAATGATAAAAGCAGAGACGCAGATGGCTGATAATCAATTCTTTTTCCCCGCGTTTCCGCGGTAAAAACAGACTTTTGAGACAGCCTCAAATTCATCTTACGTTTGTTGTCCTGATTGGACGCATTTCTGTGAAGACCCAATAATATGTACAGAAATATTTAGAAATATTGATCAGAAATTTGATCAATGATGGAATCACCGACCTTATTTGGTAAAGTTACCCTAAGAAGTGGTTCTTCGACCATAGCCCGTTTAATGGCAAAAATTGCCTCATCATTCCGTGCCCAGGCACGGCGGGCTATTCCGTTATTCACATCCCAATGCAGCATGGAGCGAAGCCTCCGTTCAGCATCCTGTGTACCATCGAGAAGCATCCCGAATCCGCCATTAATAACTTCTCCCCAGCCTACACCACCGCCGTTGTGCAGCGAAACCCAGGTTGCACCCCGAAATGAATCACCAATTACATTCTGAACCGCCATGTCGGCAGTAAAACTCGATCCATCGTAGATGTTGGAAGTTTCCCGGTAAGGGGAATCTGTTCCTGAAACATCATGATGATCCCGCCCAAGGACGATCGGGGCGCTTATTTCTCCTTTGCTGATCGCCTGGTTAAAAGCAGCGGCAATCTGTGTCCTTCCTTCGCAATCTGCATATAAAATCCTTGCCTGTGATCCAACAACCATCTGGTTTTTTCCTGCTTCCCTGATCCAATGGATATTATCTCTCATTTGGACGGCAATTTCTAAAGGAGCATGTTCAGCAATACTTTCCAGAACCTGTTCAGCAATCTTGTCGGAAACAGTAAGGTCTTCCGGATTCCCTGATGTACAAACCCAACGGAATGGTCCAAAACCGTAATCAAAGAACAATGGCCCCATGATATCCTGCACATAAGAAGGATATTTGAAAGTTCCGTCTGGATTGAATACATCAGCACCTGCACGTCCGGCTTCCAGCAGAAAGGCATTTCCATAATCCCAGAAATACATTCCATTTTCCACCATCTGTTTGATGGCATTTACATGCCTGACTAATGATTCTTGTACAGCTTTCCGGAAACTTCCCGGATCCCTGATCATCATCTCATTGGATTGCTCAATTGTCAGCCCAACGGGATAATAACCACCAGCCCATGGATTATGCAACGAGGTCTGGTCTGATCCTAAATCAATTTCTATTTTCTTTTCCGCCAGTTTTTCCCACAGATCGACAATATTTCCCTGGTAGGCAAGTGAAACTGCTTCTTTATCAGCTTTTGCTTTTTGTATCCTGGGGATAAGCTCATCCAAATTAGTATAGACTTCATCAATCCAACCTTGCGCATATCTTTTTTGTGTGGCCTTCGGGTTGATTTCTGCAATAATGCCAATGGCTCCGGCAATGACAGAAGCCTTTCCCTGGGCTCCCGACATTCCTCCCAGCCCCGAAGTGACGAAAATCTGCCCGGAAATATTCTCCCGTCCTTTTCTTCGGGCTGCATTCATAATTGTGATTGTGGTTCCATGAACAATACCCTGGGGACCGATGTACATAAAGGATCCGGCAGTCATCTGGCCATACTGGGATACTCCCAACGCATTGAATTTTTCCCAATGATCGGGTGTTGAATAATTTGGAATCACCATGCCATTGGTAACAACAACCCTTGGGGCGTCCTTATGTGAAGGAAACAAACCCATCGGATGACCAGAATACATGATCAAAGTTTGTTCTTCTGTCATCTCCGCCAAATATTTCATGGTAAGCAGGTACTGCGCCCAGTTTTGAAAAACAGAACCGTTTCCGCCGTACGTAATCAATTCCTGCGGATGCTGGGCAACGGAAGGATCCAGGTTATTCTGGATCATCAGCATAATGGCAGCAGCCTGAACAGAACGACAAGGGTAATCAGTAATCGGACGTGCATGCATCGGATAGGCAGGACGGAACCGATACATGTATATCCTTCCGGTTTTTTTCAGCTCTTGGGCAAATTCAATAGCCAAAATAGCATGGAATCGTTTATCAAAATAGCGTAATGCATTTCTGATGGCCAGTTTCTTTTCTTCCTGATTTAAGATATCTTTCCGTATTGGAGCATGATTTACAGTGATATCATAAGGTTGTATTGGCGGTAACTCTGCTGGAATGCCTTGTAAAATGCTCTCTTGAAATTCAATTTGGTTCATAAGGTTATCTTGATTGATCTTGTGGAAAGCAATGATTATCCTTAGATTGTTTCCTGGGAATGTTTCAAAATGTTATGAAGGAATTCACGGGCACGGAACAATTGGGCTTTGACGGTTCCCAACGGGAGGTCAAGTTCAGATGCGATCTCTTCGTATGAATACTCTTTAAAATACCGCATTTCGATAAGCAACCGGTAATGAGGTTTTAATTTTTCAACCACTTTATGCATCAATTGGATCTTTTGCTTAGCAATAATCGCTTCGTCAGGTCCGGGATCAGTGGAAAGAATGTTTGAAGGGTAGTTTTCCAAATCATTTTCTCCTTGATTAGGAGTTAAAGCAAATTGTATCCTTTGGCCTTTCCTCATAAAATCAAGGCAATTGTTTGCTGCAATCTTAAAGAGCCATGTGCTGAAAGCAAATTCCGGGGAATATTGATGAAGATTTTTAAATGCCTTTCCAAATGCCTCAATCGTAAGATCATCTGCATCAACCGGGTTGTTGGTCATCTTCAGCAACATGAAATAAAGTGTGTCCCTGTAATTGTTAAGCAACTCCGCATAGGCTTTCTGATCACCGTGATCAACAGCCAGTCTGACCAGTTTATAGTCACGTTGTGCCTTTTCGGTAAGGTGATTGCTTACTTCCATTTAACTGGTTTGGAAAACAATGCAGTGAATGAAAGAGAACCATTTATAAGAAGTATAGGAATCTCCAGGAATGGTACAAAGAACCATAAACCTTTTTCATTAAGACGGATCATGCATTTGCGAAAAATATAGAGTTGGTTGGAGAACCGTATAAAAAATAACGCCAGAACAAAAAGAATATTATAATTTAAGGCCAAAAGCCAGATAAACAGTACATAAAACAGGGCAGTGCTCAGGGAATAAGTACCAAGCAGGATTTTGTGTTTCCACCTGTAAAATCTGCCCGTCGAAAGATGACGCTGTTTTTGGGTAATCCAGCTACTGAATGTCTTCTTGGGTTCAGAAATAGTGTAACTCTCAGGATCTATCTTGATCTTCGAATTCCTTTTGTTGGCCACATGGTTGATGAAAAGATCATCATCACCGGAGCTGATGTTATAGTGTGAGATAAACCCTCTGTTTTCAAAAAACAATGATTTCCTGTAGGCCATATTTCGCCCGACTCCCATGTAAGGAATTCCTGCCAGTGCATAGGAAAAGTACTGAATGGCAATGTGGGAAGTATCATAACGTATCAGTTTATCAAGCAATCCTTTAGATTTTTTATACCCGCCATAACCTAATACAATGTCGGTGGATCCGGTAAAAGATTGTTGCATAAAACCAAGCCACTTTCTTGTAACCGGACGACAATCAGCATCAGTAAGAAGAATCAAATCGTTATGTGCTGATTTTATTCCTATTGAAAGAGGGAATTTTTTTCCGGAAAAAAAATTGAGGTTTTGCCGGATCTCAACTACCTTCAATTGTGGATGTTGTTCAGCAAGCCGGGCCAAAAGGAATGCACTGTCATCATCAGAATTGTTATTCACAACAACAACCTCAAAATCAGGATGATCCTGGTCAAGAATATAGGGTAAATTTTCCTTCAGATGAGAATACCCATCCCTGGAGCATATCACGACAGAAACTCCATTGATGTCTCCCTGGGCAGTTTTATCTTTGTAAACAACTAATCTCACAAATATTACCCAGTAATAGAGAAGTTGGATTAATAGGAATCCGGCAAATGAAATAAACAAAATAAAATAAATCCCGCCAAAAGGCTGAAGTCCACTAAGCATTTAACAACATTTAACAGATTGTCCGGGCAAATTTATCCATATTAATTGAATAAAAATTACCTTTGTCAAAATTTCGATAAATCCCTTATTTAAAGGGCTTTACATGTTAATAATCCTCCTTTACCGGATTTCATGGATTTTATTCTTAACCATACAGATCTTACTTCCTCTGCAAGAGCCGGGACTCTTCATACTGACCATGGAGTTATTGAAACACCTGTGTTTATGCCGGTTGGCACAGCAGGGGCAGTGAAAGCTCTGCATTTTAAAGAGTTACGCGATGATATCAGGGCCCAGATTGTCCTTGGTAATACCTATCATTTATATTTGCGTCCTGGTGCAGAAATCATTGAAAAAGCAGGCGGATTGCAACAATTCAATGGATGGAGGAAGCCTATGCTCACTGACAGTGGGGGGTTTCAGATATTTTCACTTGCTGCCCTGCGTAAATTCACGGAAGATGGAGTTGTTTTTCAATCACACATTGATGGGTCAAAACATTTCTTCACTCCCGAAAAATCAATTGACATACAGCGAAGCCTGGGAGCAGATATCATCATGGCATTTGATGAATGCACACCATATCCATGTGACTATCAATATGCACGTAGCTCCATGGCGTTGACTCATCGCTGGCTTGAGCGGTGTATCAACCATTTCTCTCAAACAGAGTGCCCACACGGTTATAAGCAGAGCCTTTTTCCGATTGTCCAGGGAAGTGTATACAAGGACTTGCGACTCAAATCTGCAGAATTTATTGCCTCTCAGAATGCCGATGGGAATGCGATCGGTGGGTTATCTGTTGGTGAACCGGTAGAAATCATGTATGAAATGACCGAAGAAGTTTGTGCCATTCTTCCCATTCAAAAACCGCGTTACCTTATGGGAGTAGGAACACCGGCAAATATCCTCCACAGCATTGCATTGGGTGTTGATATGTTCGATTGTGTTATTCCGACAAGAAATGGAAGAAACGGCATGCTTTTCACCAGAAATGGGATCATCAATATCAAAAATGAGAAATGGAAAGAAGACTTTTCCCCGCTTGAAGCAGAAGGTTCGGTGTTTCCCGACATTGAATATTCGAAAGCATATCTTCGTCATCTTTTTATCTCTAAGGAAATCCTTGCTGCTATGATCGCAACGATTCACAACCTCGGTTTTTATATGTGGCTGATGCAGGAAGCCAGGAAAAAGATCATCGAAGGAACCTTTGTTGCATGGAAAGACACCATGGTCAAGCAACTCATGCAACGATTGTGATGAAAAACATACGTTTCGATAACAATTCTTTTTTCTCCCTGAAAACGATCGATCGTTATATCATCAGGAAGTTTTTAGGAACATTCTTCTTTTCCATAATCCTGTTACTTTTCATCATTATCATTTTTGATATCTCCGAGAAAATCGATGATTTCCTGAAACATGATGCCCCTCTAAAAGCTATCATCTTTAATTATTACCTGAATTTCATTCCCCATTTTATCAACCTCTTCAGCTATCTTTTCGTCTTCATTTCAGTCATTTATTTTACTTCAAAAATGGCCTCCAATTCGGAAATCATTGCAATCCTCAGCAGTGGGATCAGTTTCCGGCGACTACTTTATCCCTATTTTATCTCTGCTATCATCCTTGCAGTGATGTCTTTCATCCTGGGAAACTTCATCATTCCTTACACCAACAGGGGGAAACTTGCATTTGAACGGAAATACATTAAAGATGCCAAGCAGTTCAACGATATGAACATCCACAAACAGATAAGTCCGGGAACCTATATCTATCTCGAAAATTTCAACATTGCCTCAAAAGTTGGATGGAAGTTTTCGCTGGAAAAGTTTGCAGGACGGGAATTGATTTATAAACTGATGGCCGACCGTGTGGAATGGGACAGTGTCTCCTCAAAATGGAAGCTTAAATCCTATTATTCCAGGGTAATTAATGCAACCCATGAAAGTATCCATAAAGGGTCGCAACTTGATACAATTCTGCCCTTCCGTCCGGCAGAATTTCTTGAAGATCTTGAGGAAGTGTCCATTATGAATTATTCGACCCTGGCAGAACATATAAAAAAGAAAGAACTTCGCGGTGATCAGGATGTGATAAAATTCAAGGTTAAAAAATATGAAAGAACGATTTTCCCCTTTGCCACACTGATACTTACCCTTATCGCTGTTTCTGTATCCAGCCGGAAAGTGAGAGGCGGAATCGGCTTCAATCTCGGCTTGGGCCTTATGCTGACTTTTTCTTACATCCTGTTTATGCAAGTGTTCACCGTAATGGCTACTTTTGGGAACTTCCCTCCATTACTCTCTGTTTGGATTCCCAATATTCTTTTCGGGATCATTGCGGTAATTCTTGCAATGAAAGCACCGAAATAGGCAGAAGTCGAAAGTCGAAAGTCGAAAGTTGAAAGTTGAAAGTCAAATGTCTGATTATTCTAATGTCTAATGCGTTATTCCTGAAATGATCAAACTTTATTCATCACTGGCGACAGTCTACCATGAAATGTATCAGCAGATTTTTGATTACGACAAGGAATTCAGGTTTTATCATTCAGTCCTGCAGAAAAAGAATTGTCATAAGATTGTCGAGATTGGCTGTGGTACGGGTTTGCTTGCAAAAAAACTGATAAATGCAGGGTACGACTACCTGGGAGTCGATTTGTACGATGAGATGCTTGAAATTGCAAGAAAGGAAACAAATTCAGACCGGTTTATTCAAGGCGATATGAGGTATCTTCAGTTAGACCAATCTTTTGATTGTGCTTTGATTACAGGACGTTCGATCGCCTATGTAACAGAAAATCAGGAAATTATTTCCACCCTCAATGGCATTAATCATCTCCTAAAAGATGATGGATATTTTATCTTTGATTCGTTTGATGCAAATAAAATCTTTGAAAACTTTACTGAAAAATCTGAACAAGTTGTAAAATCAGGGAATAGAACGATCAGGCGAAAAAACAAAATGATCAGAAACCTGGCGACCGGCTGGACATGGGATTTTGTGGCAAAGTATATCATTGAAGAAAATGACGAAATGGTTGAATATGAAGATTTTACGACATTGCGAGCGTTTACAAAGGACGAAATCTATCTTTTTCTAAAACTTACCAGATTCAACCTGGTTGAAGTTGTCCAGGATAACGTATTGAGGTTTGTTGCAAAAAAGGAAAATGTTATCAGTGAAGTCATTAGTTAGCCATTTTACTCTTTTTCGTTGTATTCATCAAAATTGGTTTCAATCCCTCAAACACCTCACCGAAAACGCATTTGCCCTGGAGGATGGATAAAGAGAGACCGAAAAATCGTAAATATTCATCCCGTGTGATAACGCCTTAAATTGACCCCACGATGTGGAAGACCATAATAGTGATGCGAAATCAATAAAATTCCAACCCGAATTCAGAGAGTTAACACCAACCCTTCTTGCCTGGAATCCATTGATAAATAAATCCTGTAATTTTACCCCTGCAAACTCTTTACCTCGATAAAAAGTAAATAATTCCTGCCAGTCGCTTTCATTCGGAACATGCCACCCGGGCGGACATAAACCCTGGTTTGCCGGTGTGTCATCGTATTGCATCATTTCATCCCATTGATAATGCGCGCCATAATTGTTACAATTGGCAGAATTGTCATCATAACAATATTTCTCGGCAATACAATTATCAACCTGTATAAGAGAAGAAGAAATGTATTTTCCGTAATTAAGATTTGAGGCCATCCAGCATTGGGTTCCGATCTGAACGGTTGGGTATGGTTTATTTTCACGGATATCAATAAGATTATTTCCACACGCAAATGCTGCTGTTGATTGAACAATGATATTCCTTGTTTTACTTGCATTGCAAATAGCCGAATTTGTATAAGAATAAGTTATCGTTTTTGTGCCGGTTCCTGCAGATAACGGATTAAAGAAACCTGTCACAGAATTTACCCCCGGCCCTGAATAGGTTCCGTTCAACGGAAATCCACCTTTCAGTCTGAATGGTTTCGCATTTATCGTTGTAATGCTGTCAATGCATGAAATAAATGTTACCTGTGGTGAAGGACTGACCGTCATACTTATCGGAGCCGAGCTTGCGGGATTCCCTGAAGGACAGGTGATATTTGAATTCAGGGAGCAAATGATAATGTCTCCGTTCTGGGGCGAATACGAGTAAACAGCGATGTTCGAACCGACAACTGATCCATTGACAAACCACTGGAAGATAGGAGATGATCCCCCGTTCACGGAAGTTGCAGTGAATGTTACAGGAATACCGGCACAAACCGGGTTATTCGAAGCTGCCGCACCAACGCTTACCGGCATATTTGGATTGACCACCATAGTGATTTGGCTACTGATTGCAGGATTGCCTGATTTACATATCTCTGAGGATGTAAGTGTACAGGTGATAATATCTCCGTTGCCTGGTGTGTAGGAATAAACAGAACTGCCTGCTCCGAAATTGGTTCCGTTGACTTTCCATTGATATAATGGTGTTGTTCCTCCATTTGTTGGAACTGCCGTAAAAGTTACCGATGATCCTGAACAGACCGGGTTTACTGATGCTGAAACCGAAACGCTGACAGGCAGGTTGGGATTTACAATCATCGTGATCGTATTTGATGTGGCAGGATTATTGAAATCGCAGGGGGTGATGGAAGAGGCAAGGATGCAACTCACCTGGTCTCCGTTCGAAGGTGTATGAGTGAAGGTGGTACTATTGCCGCCGGCATTTCCTCCGTTCAATTTCCAATGATAGACGGGGGAGGCTCCGGGGTTTTGAAGCGCTGCGGTGAATGTGACAGGCGTTCCCGCACAGATATTATTAGCGGAAGCCACGATCGTCACCTTTACGGTATCAATCGGATTCACAGTCACCTGAAAATCTACAGCCGTGCCGGTACAGCTTCCGACTTTCGGCGTTATATGGTAAGTTACGATACCAGGTGTCGTAAAGTGATTGACCAGGAGCTGGTTTATCACCAGCCCTGAATCTAAGCTGAAACCGTTGATATTGCCGGATGTCAGCGAAGCAGTCCAAGTGAAAGTCGCGGTGGGCACATTTGATAGTAATTGAATGCCGGTGTATTCTCCCGAACAGATCGATTTTATGAGCGGAGGATTATTGGTTACCTGCGGAACCGGTGTAGTAAAGAGCTGAATCGTATCGGAACCGCTGCACCCGTGCGTATTCGATACGATAACACAGTATTTCCCGGCGACAGATGTCATGAAAGTCTGAGCATTGCCGACAATCAACCCTGAATTGACATCTTTCCATTCATAAGCGCAACCTGTACAGGAACCGGCATCAAAAGTATACGAATTCCCATTGCAGATCGTGCGGTCAGGACCAAGATCAACTGCCGGAACTGGATAGATTGTAACTTGATGGTGAACCGTATCGATCCGTTTATCATCATGGTAAGCTATCACAGTTACGTTCCAGATTCCCGGTCCGGAAAATTGATGCGTAGGATTTGGCAATTGTGATAAATTGTTTGTTCCTGAAGCAGGATCGCCGAAATTCCAACGGACGCTGTCGGCGGGAGGCCAGATTTGGGTGGTGAATGAAACCGGTACTCCGTCGCATGTATCAGCGGCTTTAACCTTGACATAATATGTCTGAAGGAATTGGGGGAGACCATATCGACAGATTCGCCCTTTAGTCCATATGGCGTTCCTTTGAAAACCACATGCTGGGGCGGGAAGCGAAGGAAAGTTAATCACACTTAATGAATCCTTGTTTTCCTCGGACAAATATATTTTATGATCAGGTCCCATCATCAGAAAAGAAAAAGTTTGGTTGTTTCCTAAAAAAATCGCACTTTGCATGAACAGTGCTGAATCCGTTAGGGTTGCATCGAACTGACGTAGACTACCAGGATTATTAGTTTGATGAACATACAGGTATTTTGAGTCATATGAAAATTCCACTCCGCCCTGGCCACTATTTCCAATTGAACTAATATTGAATCCAAATAGAGGAGTCACCACACCTGTCACAGTATTAAAATGACAAAATTCAGAAATACTGTCGGTGGTCATTATTAGCTTATTACCATCCGGTGATATCCTCAACTGTATACCATGATTAGATGTATTGTTTAGTACAGAAAGCCCGTTGCTTATCACCGGGATGGTGTCCAGGCCGGATGCATTTATCAGGTAAGAATAATAATGGTTAGATACAATGAAATCCTTCACAACTATCCATGTATCTTTATTATTCTGATGACGAATGCCGGTTATTAGATCTGATGTGTGAGACCCATAGTAAATTTGGATCCAGTACTGTCCTGGAATAATATCACCAAGCCCGCCGTTGAGTGTCATATCGATTTTAGCCAAAGTGAGGCCATGGCTGTCTGCCCCATAGGAGCCATCCATCGTAAAAAGAAAAAAGAGGTTTTTATTGATCTGATCCCGTACTGCAAAAGAACTTTGCCTTCCCCTTGCCCATCCAGCCGGTGCTCCACCATTGGGCATCATATTGTGGTTCCTATCAAAGACCTTATTCTCATCAAGGTAAAACAATAGGTTACCCAGAGAATCCGACTGACAGAAATTATTATACCAGGATTCGAAAAGTGGAGAAGCATTTTGAAGAACGACCGGTGATCCTGAATTGAAATCCAATCCTGCCCTGTTACCGAAATACCAGATGTTATGTTCTCCCTGAGAAAAACTCAAGATTGGAAAAAGGAGAAGAAAACCGAAAATTATTCTGATTTTCATCTTAAAACAGGCGATTAGTCTATCAAAAGTAATTAATAAAATTCAATTTGGCAGAAGACTATTAGGTACAAATCTGAATATTGATCAAGGTTAGCTGACCAACATCAATATTTAAGACAAATAGATTTGCTGATAGTTGTCTGTTTGTGTCCTTTACCAAATATTTCCAAACTGAGATTTCCTTAAGGAATATAAAGTGTAAATTTGTATTTACTAACATGCAATTATATGACTAAAGAAACGGCCATCAAACTATTTAATCAAAAACAGGTTCGTTGTCATTGGGATAGCGAACAGGAAAAATGGTATTTCTCCATTGTTGATGTTCTTGAAGTCCTTACAGAGAGTATTGACCCACAAGCTTACTGGAGAAAATTAAAAGAAAGGTTAAAAAAAGAAGGAAATGAAACCGTGACGGATTGTCACGGTTTGAAAATGATCGCTGCTGATGGAAAAATGCGATTAACCGACGTAGCTGACACTGATCAGCTTTTCCGTTTAATTCAGTCAATTCCATCGCCAAAAGCGGAACCATTTAAAATGTGGTTGGCAAAAGTAGGTTCAGAGCGAATAGATGAAATTGAGGATCCCGAAAAGGGTATTGACCGGTTAATGGAGACTTATTTAAGAAAAGGATATTCCAAAGAATGGATCAATCAACGCCTGAAAAGTATTGAGGTACGAAAAGATTTAACAGATGAATGGGAGAACAGAGGCGTTCAGAAGGGTCAGGAATTTGCTATTTTAACCGATGATATCACAAAGGCCTGGAGTGGGTTTAATGTGAAACAATACAAAGCATTCAAAGAACTTAAAAAGGAAAACCTTCGTGATAACATGTCAAACCTGGAACTGGTTTTAAATATGCTTGCCGAAGCAACAACAACAGAGATTTCAAAAGAAAAAAATCCTGCTTCTTTTGAAGATAACAGAAAAATTGCACGGCAGGGAGGAACTATTGCTGGAAATACCCGTAGAGAAATCGAATCAAAAACAGGGAAAAAGGTGATTACCCGTCAAAATGCTAAACAAATTTCCCAGAACAAGAATAAAGAGATTGACGGGAAGAAATAAATTTCATTCTGCTTTTCTTTGCTCAATGCAAACCATCCCACAAACCAAATTTTCCGAACGTGAAATAGCCTAAGCCCGGGCTAAAATCCTGAAAAATTTCACCTCCTAAGCATGTCTGAAATAAGACTTTGGACTTTAATTATATTTTTTACCCACAATTCGATTTAATTGTTTACCTTCGCAGATATTTTTAAACATTATTATTATTATTTTATGAAAGAAGGAAAAGTGAAATTTTTTAATGAATCCAAAGGATTCGGATTTATTAAAGACAATGAATCAGAAAAAGAGTATTTTGTTCATGCATCAGGCTTGATTGACGAAATCCGCGAAGATGATGAAGTATCTTTTGAACTGAAAGAAGGAAAAAAAGGATTGAATGCTGTTAATGTTAAACTTTTATAGTTCAACAGATCTTTTGACCTTGAGCCTCATACACATGAGGCTTTTTTTTTGCAATTATCCGGAAAGATTACCCAATCCAGTAAAAATAATTTTCAAAACCTGACGAGTCTGTCAAATTATCTTTGAAAAGTCCGTAAACTGCGGCTCCGCTGCCAGTCATGGAGGCATAAACAGCGCCTTTCCTGTATAAAAGCTCTTTTATTGTACGGATTTCAGGATGCCGGGACAATACCGGTAATTCAAAATCATTGACCAATTCATCCTTCCATAAATTCATGGGAAATGAAACATTTGCGGATAATGGGTTGAATTGCACAGATCTATTCTGTTCATTTACATGACAATCCAGCCATTCATAAGCTTCCTGTGTATCAACATGAACATCCGGGACAACGACCACAATTTTATAATCTGAAAGATCAATATCCACGGGCGATAACTGATCACCTCTCCCCTGTCCCAATGCCGTTTGGTTTCGTATAAAAAAAGCACAATCGCTTCCTAACCTGGTAGCATAACCGGTCAATTTTTCTTCAGAAAGCTCCAGTGAAAAAAGGCTGTTCAGGAGTTTGATGGTGAAAGCTCCGTCGGAAGATCCTCCACCTAATCCTGCTCCCATTGGGATAATTTTATGCAGATGTATCCTCACGGGAGGGATTTGTGCTTCCTTTACAACCAGATTATATGCTCTAACACACAGATTATCATTCGGGTCACCTGGAATTTGCAATCCTGAAGACTGAAATGAAAAAATCCCATCACGGGCTTCAATGATCTCGAGAATATCGCATAATCCTATCGGGAAAAAGACAGTTTCGATATTGTGAAAACCATCTGGTCGTTTGTCCACAACCTTCAACCCCAGATTTATTTTTGCATTAGGAAAAACGATCATTTCATGGTTCAGTTTTCATCCGGCATTCTCGATGGTCTTGCAAAAGCCGGGTTTGCGACAAATGAGCTATCGGTCAAAGTTAGTAAAAAGGCTTTCAAATCGGCTTTTTCTTGCGGTAAAAGCTGGATACCATGCGTTGCAATATGATGCATCAGCGGACTGATGGATGGAGACCAAACCAATCCTGAACTATAGAAATCAATGACCTCATCAAGCGTTTTAAAGCGGCCATCGTGCATATAAGGAGCCGTGAAAACAAGGTTTCTCAACGTTGGTGCTTTGTATGCACCGATATCCGAAGAACTCATGGTAAAATGATACCTGTCCCGAAGATCGTCAAACAGAGAATCCTTCCCATTGTTATAAAACAAATTTGTCGTGAATAAAGGATTTCCATCTCCTCCATGGCAATGAAAACAGTCGCCACCTTGTTCGGTCATAAAGAGAACAAATCCGGTTCTCTCGGATGCGGTCAATTGTACTTCCCCCTGCAGAAAACGGTCGAATTTCGAATTGGCTGAAATTAATGAACGTACAAATTGAGCGATTGCTTTTCCGGTATTTTTGATCGTCACAAAATCACTGCCAAATGCATTTTTATAAAGTTCAGGATAACCTTTGATGCTCTGAATCAATGCCTTAGTACGACCTGTATCACCATGCATTTCATGTGGTGCCACGATCCCCATCCAAACTAGATCTTCAAGCTTACGAGATTGCACTGCAGGGTTTTCGTCTGAGATTGACCCATTCCACAAATAACCATGGTCAGTCCATATAAGATTGATCATTGGAAGCATAAAGTGCGGTGTAGGAATCCCCGTGATCCCGAATGGATGTCCATTCGTATATTTGGGATTGTTGATTCCGCAAACAAAAGAATTAGCCTGTACATGACAATTGGCGCAGGACATCAGTGAATCCGGATCGGTTCGTCCCGATAAACGACCATCATAAAAAAGATACCTTCCCAGGGTCACACCTTCCACCGTCATTGGGTTATCCGAAGGTATGTTCAGTTTTTGCGGGAAATGAGGGGGAATTGTTATTAGATAAGGTATAGTCGTCCAGGGAATTGTATTTTCACCGGATTTTTTACAGGACCCTATAAAAACCGTTAAAATGATAAAATACAGGATCCATGATTTTTTCATACTCATTTCAAAATTTCAATTGGGAATTGCATTTTGTACTGAGAATGCTTGCATTCCATTCCTACAGGCACGGTACATACCCAATTGGTTTTGCATGATTCCCATAGGATAGAGAGAGAAATCAAATGCATTCTGACCATCGAACCATCTATCCACATTCATTGCGATTTCAACTGACGATGACTTGTTATTATCAATTCGCAGAACAGCAGGAAGTTTCACGGAAAAATAATTTTGAATAAAGCCAATAATGGAATCCGGATTTGCGGTATTTCCACTGTATATTTGCCCGATACCGATGTGAAACATAAAGGGCATTGTTTCCGGCATCCCTACTTTCTTCCATTTCATATTCATTTTCATATAGTGGTAACCTCCTCCAAGAATATCAGGCCAAAACATATCTCTTTCCGGTGGATCAGGGAAGCGGTTGGAACGATTGGCTTCTTTATCCAAACCAAAAACAAAACCGATAGAATCGTAAGTTCCTGCCGGAATCTGTTGCGAAATTAACCATTGACAAGAAGAAGCTGTTTCTGCATCCACGTAATGGATCCCAGCAGAATCAGTAATCTCAAGCCATGAGCCATCCAATTCATGCAAAGAAATATCGGAAAGAAAATATTGAAGATCGTTCACCATATAATGTTGGCCCAATGATGTCGTGTAGGTCAGGGAGTCGAAAATCAATGCTTTTCCATCAACTTGATGTACCATATTTACCTGGAGATTACCTTTTTTCAACACAACGATCTCCGGAGAATAGTCTTTGTGGCAGGAAGATAGGATCAATGCAAAGAAAAGCTGTGACATTAATGAGAAAGTGGAGATTCTATTTTTCATATGGTAAATTTTAAGGAAATAACCTCAGAGGCGCCAATCTATTTCTGGTTTTCCGCTATTCCGAAGAATTTCATTGATCCGTGAAAAGTGGCGGCATCCAAAAAAGCCTTTATTTGCTGAGAACGGTGATGGATGAGCGGCTGTAAGTATATGATGTTTCCCGGTATCGATCAGGTTTTTTTTAGCAATAGCGAAATTGCCCCAGAGAACGAAAATAAGTCCCGTTCGTTTAGCTGAAATCAGAGAAATTGCAGCATCTGTGAAAGTCTCCCAGCCCCTGTTCTGATGCGAACCAGCCTGGTTCTCCCTGACTGTCAACGTGGCATTTAACAAGAGAACTCCCTGGTCTGTCCATTTTTCTAAGTTTCCGTGAGTTGCAGGAGGAAGACCAAGGTCTTTTTCGATTTCCTTAAATATATTCTGGAGCGAGGGAGGTTTTGCAATGCCATCAGGGACAGAGAAACAAAGCCCGTGAGCCTGCCCTGATCCATGGTATGGATCCTGACCAATAAAAACCACTTTCACTTTTTCGAATGGTGTTCTGTTAAAAGCATTAAAAATCAGGTGTCCCGGCGGAAAAACTGCATATTTTTTTTTTTCGCCGATCAGAAATTCTTTTAATTCCAGGAAATAGGGTTTATTAAACTCCGCTATTAATGCGTCTTTCCAACTCTCTTCTATTGTTGGTTGAATCCTGTCCATAATATAAACAATCGCCCGTTAATAACTTTCACACAATAATAACTCAAAAGTATAGTTCATATTGATGAAATTGACGAACTTTGTAATCTGTTTAAAAACTCATTGTAGATCTATGAAAAAATTTCTCGTGGTAATTTCAGTTGTGTTACTGTTTGTCATTTTGACGACTTCTTGCACGACAGGTCAAAAATGTTCTGCTTACGGCGAAAGGCAAAGATATCAAATTGAACGGCATTAGGGCTTGTTTTACTCATAATTTCTTTTTCAATAAAGGGAAGTAGATGCATCTGCTTCCCTTTTGTACTTTTTATATTTATCTTTGCCTACAGGACATTATTTCCATGAATTATGCGCATTCAGATAGAAGTATTTTTCATAATATTCCTGTTTATTATCGCTTATCACAGCAAAGCACAATCGCTTAGCCAGGCTGAATCGGATACTACGCTTGATAATATTTTATTAGAAAAACAATGGAGTTTAGGTATTCAACTGAACACCAATGGCTGGGGATTAAAATTCTTAAGGGGGAAAAACATTACAGCACGAAAGCAATTTCTGTGGGAAGTTGAGTTTTCTACTTATAAAGAAGCGAAAGAGGTAAAAACTATTAATCCATATTTTTCAAATTCAAAAAGTTATATTTACGGTAAGCTCAATTATCTTTATTTTCTCAGGGGAGGTGTCGGATTTCAACATATCCTGAACCGAAAACCTTATTGGGGAGGCGTGCAATTAAGCTATCACTATTATGCAGGATTTTCCTTAGGAATTGCAAAACCCGTATATCTGTACATCATCCATATCACATCTCCGCAAGGTGATAGTTATGATGTTACAGAGGAGAAATACAATCCCGACATTCATTTTATCGAAAATATTTATGGCAGAGCTTCTTTTCTCACTGGAATTACAAGGTTGAAATTATATCCGGGACTCTATGCTAAAACCGGATTGGATTTTGAGTTTGGCACACACAGCAAAAATATTCAAATGCTGGAAGTGGGCGCCACTCTTGATTATTCACCAATGCCGATCCCTATCATGGCTTATAACCCAAAAAGAAATTTGTTTCTTACAATATACCTGAGTTTTAGTTTTGGAAAACGGTACAATTAATTTCAGTATCTGATCAGCCTGATATCTATTATGTAAAGAGAAATTCTATTTCTCCGTGGTTGAAAATTCTTGATTCGTTTTTCCTGGAAATTACTACAAGGCGCCCATATTCATCCACTCCATCAATCTTTCCTTCAAATGTCTGGTTTCCCACCATAAATTTACGCCATTGCTGATAGCCTGAAAGGTGCTTCCGGTAATCGTTTCTTAAGATTTCATGCGCTCCGGAACGAAGTTGTTGATATCTGTAATCGAGGTTATTAATAAGAGTTTCCAGCCCGGATTGCAAAGAGACTTCATATCCGAGAAGTTGTTTGAGTGAAACAGGGTTTTGAATTTCCTTTCCAAAACGCATCTGGTTAATATTCAGACCAATACCAACAATCGCTGATTCAAAAACTTCCCCACAGATTGTATTACTGATAAGAATTCCTCCCAGCTTATTATTTTCCAGATAAATGTCGTTTGGCCATTTAATTGAAACAGTGCCTTCCAGGATAAAATTATTGATAAAGTCGTACACTCCCAGTGAGATCGCCTTGTTTAAAAGGAACTGATGGGACGGAGGAAGAAAGAAAGGAAAAAGGATCCAACTGAAAGTGAGATTTTTGTCAGGCTCGCTCTCCCACAGATTATCACCTTGCCCTTTTCCAGAAGTCTGTTCTTGCGCCCAAACAATGGTTCCTTCTTCGACCTTTTCAGATTTTATTAGTGAAGCTGCATAAACATTAGTGGAATCCACTGTCTGCAGGTGAATGATTTGATATTTACCCAACATTTTTCATGTTTCAATAACAACTGGAGTGCCAATCAGCAGGGTTCCCCAGTTCATTGTCAGAACTGCAAATAATTTTCAAAATTAATACTTTCCAGGTGTACTACCTTTTCTCCTTTTCCCGATTAATTGAAAAAATGGAAAATTACGAGAACAGACTTACAATCAAGAATTGGGCAGAAGAAGATCGTCCAAGGGAAAAGTTAATGTTGAAAGGGAAAAATGCTCTTAGCGATTCAGAACTCCTTGCAATATTACTTGGATCCGGCAATCGCTATGATTCTGCTGTTGAGCTTGGTAAAAAAATTTTAAAGAATGTAAACGACAGCTTGATGGAATTATCAAGGTTATCAGTCACCGAACTGATGGAATTTCCGGGTATTGGGGAAGCTAAAGCAATAACTGTGATAGCTGCCCTCGAATTGGGAAGGCGAAGAAATGAATCAGAGGTTATTTCACGTGAAAAAATTGCTTGCAGTCGCGATGCTTTCGAGATATTTCACAGTAAAATAGGCGATCAGCCTTATGAAGAATTCTGGATTATTCTGCTAAATAAAGCCAACAAAGTAATCCAAAAATGCAGCATCAGTGAGGGCGGAGTTTCCGGAACGGTAGTAGATCCAAAAAAGATATTCAAGATTGCATTAGATCATCATGCCTCATCTATCATACTCGGACATAATCATCCTTCGGGTAATATTCAGCCCAGTGAGGCCGACAAAAAAATCACCAAAAAGATCCGGGACGCAGGAATGATGCTTGATGTGGCAGTGCTTGATCACCTGATCATTGGAGATGGAGGTTACTACAGTTTTGCAGATGATGGAGCTTTATAACAATTTTTCAAACCTGAAACCCCTTTCATGGAAATGATCTAGAACAAGGGGAAGAGCATAAAGAACTTTTTCTTTTGCAATTGCACTGTCGTGAAAAACAATGATTGAACCAGGTACAGCATTTTCCAGGACGTTTGTCAGGCATTTATCAGGAGATATTTTTCGATGAAAATCACCGCTCAGTACCGACCATAAAATAAATCTATATTTCTTCCGTAACAAATAATACTGGCTCAGTCCGAATCTTCCAAAAGGAGGTCTGAAAAGGTTTGTAACAAAATATTCTTCGCATCGGGAAACATCTTCCACATATTCTCCAGGAGGAGTTTTCCATCCATCGAGATGACTGAACGTATGATTACCAATGGCATGGCCTTCCTGTTTGGTCGCAAGAAAGATGTCTGGATGTTTTTTTACATTTTCTCCAATAAAGAAAAATGTAGCCCTGGCATTTCTTTCTTTAAGGATATTCAGAATCGTTGAGGTGACTTCCGGAACAGGGCCATCATCAAAAGTAAG